>VGNF01000004.1 GCA_016866195.1 Chloroflexota bacterium
TTTTGATTTTGGTCGGAGTCACACTCATGCTGATCTACCTGTCCAGCCATATGGTGTGGAGAAAGTACATGTCCCCCGGCCGCCGCTTGATCTTGCTAGACTATTTAAATGTTGTTTCCATTATCGTCGTTACGTTTCCGTTGTACAAAATCGCCTCTTTCTGGATCAAAGCCGCGGACGACACCCCCAGGCCCTGGTCAAGTTACATCGATAGAGCCAACCCCGCCACGAGACTTCCCGTCGAGGATCCCCCGGACATTTACTACATCATTCTCGACGGCTATGGGCGCGCAGATGTTTTACAGTCGCTGTACACGTACGACAATTCCCAGTTTCTGGACGCGCTTGAGAAACGCGGCTTCTTCATCGGTGAGCAAAGCCAGAGCAACTACCTGCGGACATCGCTTTCGATCACCTCTGCACTGAATATGGAATACATCAACTTCACCGCAGACCTGGCGGGAGCGGATTCGGTCAACCGCATCCCGATGTTCGATCTGGCGAATAATAACCTTGCCCGTCAATTGCTGGAGGAAGTGGGATACACCTTCATCCTCGTGGACAGCGGCAGCGCGTTCACGCGCTTCTATGATGCGGATGTTTTCCTGACGCCGTTCAAAACCCGACCTACTCTGTTTGAAATGTGGTTCTACTCGACAACATCAGTCAACACGCTTTATGAACCCGAACTTCCGTTCACACAGGATCTTTTACAGGTCTTCCCGGTCGCTGGATATGCCAGCCATCGTGAATTCATTCTGGACGCGCTCGAACAACTTGCTGTTTTACCGGAAATGCCCGGCCCGAAATTCGTCTTTGCCCACGTGATCGCGCCCCATCCACCGTTCGTTCTCGACGCGCACGGGAATCCGCTTCACCCAAATTATCCCTACGTGACAGGAGACGGTGCTTCGTTCGTCTCCGGCGTTGAGACGTACAAACAAGGTTACATCGGGCAGGTGGAATACTTGAACCGCCGCGCACTGGAGGTGGTGGACGCCATCCTTGAGAAATCTGCGCAGCCGCCGGTCATCATCATTCAGGGCGACCACGGCCCCGGATTGCTTCTCATACTGGAAGGCGATGATATGGACACCTGCCTGTGGGAACGCGCCTCCATTCTTAATGTCTATTACTTCCCTGAGGGAAAAACCGAGTTGCTGTATCCGTCAATCTCCCCCATCAACTCATTCCGCACGGTGTTCAACACCTACTTGGGCACCGACTTTGAGCTGCATGAAGACCAGACCTGGTTATCGCTCTTCGACGTGCCGTACAATTTCACCGAGATCACAGACCAGGTCCGCAATTCGTGTGTAGCACCTTAACTGATGGGTGTTCCGAGATTGCCGATGAAAAAACCAAAAGACCGAATCTGGCTTGTGATGGCATCGTCCCTCATTTTGATCTACAGTTCGATACCCAATTGGGTAGGGTACGCCTCCGAGACCGAGATCCTCTCGTTCAAGGGTATCTTCTTCGACCCGCAGGATTACGCTGTCCATCGTTCAATGATTCGCTCCGGGATGCAGGGGAATTGGACATATCAGTTCCGCTTCACGACTGAGCCTCACCAGCCAGCGTATACGCGGCTATTTTACGTTGTACTGGGTGAATCCAACCGACTCCTTCATCTTGACCCCGCCATTTTGTTCGAGATCACTCGCTGGATTTTCGGTTTTACGGCGCTTGCTGCTCTCTATTCACTCATGGGTCACTTCTTCAAAGAGGTCTTCTGGCGGCGCATCGCATTCCTACTCGCAGTTTTTGGTTCCGGTTTGGGCTGGCTGCAATTGATTCTCGGATGGACGCCCGGTCCCTTCACGCCGATAGACTTCTGGCTGATTGACGCCTATGTTCTTTTTGGGATCGCGCTTTTCCCCCATTTCGCGTTCGTTACTGCAGCGATTTGTCTCGTATTCTTGCTTTATCTTGATTTTCTCGACAAAGGTGGATGGCACCGAATTGAGGGAATCTGTGTCGTGGCCATCCTGACCCAATTCGTTAACCCCATCGTCTGCGTTCTTGTGGATGCCGCGATCGCATGTACAACATTGTTAAAATGGATACAAAATCGAAAAATCGAGATCAAACAAGCTATTGCGCTGGGAGCGATCGCCGCGGCGCAATTGCCTTTGCTGATCTACAATGTCAACCTGCTCACCCACGACCCGCTCTGGAGTCTGTTCACGCGCCAAAACGAGACCATCTCACCGCCACCAGTCTACTACTTTTGGGGGTTCGGTTTGCTCTGGCTTTTTTCACTGGTAGGGCTTTTCTCCATGATTCAGAAAAAGCACGCTGCCCTCTTCGGCGCGACTGCATGGATCGTCACGGGATTGCTATTGTCTTACGCCCCCTTGGCGATCCAGAGGCGTTTCCTGCACGGCGTGACCATTCCGTTGGCGTTGTTATCCGTTGAGGGTGTCCGATACGCGACATCCTACTTCGCCGTGCGTTCTCAACTTCTAGCCCGCCGGACTCGCAGTATCGTGATTCTACTCGCGTTCTTCGCGTCGTTCTCCATTATTTATCTTGTTCTTGGACGAAGCCTCTTCCTACGCGGACATCCCGCCGAATTTTTCTATCCCGCCTCGCTCAACTCCGCGCTCGCATGGCTCGATGAACACGCCCCGGCAGACAGCTTTGTTCTATGCTCCGCTCCGAGCGGATTACTCGTTGCGCAGGAGACCGACCTGCGAGTCTATCTCGGTCACCCGATGGAAACGTTGTATTATTTGACCAGGCTTGAGGAAGTGGAAACCTTTTTTCGCGGAAATGCAAACCCCGGCTGGTTGGAAAACTCCGGCGTGAAATGGATTCTGGTCGGGCCATATGAACAAGATACATTCGGCCTCACTGGGATTAGCGGTACAAACACTGCGATTGTTTATATGTCGGAAGAAGTCGCTATTTACCGGGTCGGCCCGTAAAGAGGAAATTTCAGGTGTTGAAACGATTCCCCATATACGTATTGCTTTTCGCGCTTAATCCTGTCGTTGTTTTGTACGCGCGCCTGCCGGGAGGCGTGCCGATTCAAACCGTCTGGCGGACGCTTCTCCTGCAATCCCTGTTGGCAATCTTGTTGACGGCGTCGATCTATTGGAAAACGAGAAACCTCGATCGCTCAGCCTTCATATCCGGCTTCTCCATTTTCTATTTCTGTTCCACGGGATATTTCCTGCGGCTCATTCCCGGCCCCGCGCCATTATGGATGCACCCGGCGCTCGTCGTGCTGGGTGTTCTGATGGTGGTCATCCTCAGCCAGCCTCGTATCTGGCAAAAATACCTGACCGGGGAGCGGCTCGGATCGTTAACGCCTTATTTGAATCTTGTAGCCGTAATTTCGTTGATCTACCCCGTCTATTACATCTCGACGATATTAGTCGCAGCTTACGACGACGCCCCGATCCCATGGAGCGAGATCGCCCGGCAGAAAAACCCCGCCGCAGCCCCTGAAATCAAATACGCCTCCAGATATTTACTACATCCTCGACGGTTACACCCGCGCGGATGTACTAGAAGATGTGTTTGGCTACGACAACAGCCTCTTCCTCGAGGCCTTGCGCGAGCGAGGATTTTACGTCGCAGACCAGAGCCGCAGCAACTACATTCGGGCGGCGGTCTCCATTCCTTCCTCGCTGAATATGAGCTACATCAATTTTGTGGAGGAGCAGGCGGGCTGGGACTCGTTAAACTACCTCCCCCTTTACGACATGACGCATCATGGACAGGTGAGAGACCTGCTCGAGGGGGCGGGATATACCATTGCCGCAATGGATACGGATTATCCACTCACGGACTGGAAAAATGCGGATATTTATCTGTCTCCTTATCATTCCCGCTTGTCGGAATTCGAGCTCGTTTTTCTGGGAAAGTCAGCAATGGGAGCGGTGTTTGACCCTGAATTTCCATTTACAGATGAATTTCGCGCGTTTCTTCCCCTGCCGAACTACGGAACGCGACGCGAAAAGCTGCGGTTTGAATTCGACCATCTGCCAGAATTGTATTCGATAGATGCGCCAACCTTCGCCTTCGTTCACATTATTGCACCACACCCGCCATTCGTCTTGGATCGGGATGGCGGTCCGCTAGCGATTCGACGACCATATTCTCCCGTCGACGCAGAGGGATTCGGCGGGACAGTCGAAGAATACCGCTCGCTTTACATCCAACAACTTCAGTATACGAATCAAGCAATCTTGCAAGCCTTGGATTCAGTTTTAACCAACTCGGATCGACCATTGGTCATCATCATCCAGGGTGATCATGGTAGTGGATCTCAAATGGGCGAAACCCTGGAAGCCTCCTGCATGTTCGAGCGCACATCCATCCTGAACGCGTATTACATGTCCGATGGAAAAACGGATTTGCTATATCCATCCATCACGCCGGTCAATTCATTTCGAGTTATCTTCAATACCTACTTGGGAACGGATTATCCCTTGCTCCCCGATCGAACCTATTACTCACCGTACGTGAATCCCTACCAATTCGTGGACATCACGACCGATATCGGTTCTACGTGCAGGGAGTGATTCTGTCACGCCATCGCATCCACCATGAACGCGATGAACAGGAACAGCAGATACATGCTGGACCAGCGGTACATCCTCCACGCCACTTTATTCCCTCCAACACGCCATACGCGCCAGGCAGCATATAACAATATTCCCCCGAGGATCGCAGCCGAAAGGATGTAGATCGAACCTGCCAGATTGAAAAGCGGCAGTAGAAACGTCACGAAGATCAATTCAACCGTATAGATCAGGATCTGCCTGCGGGTTTCCCGGTCGCCACGGACGACCGGCATCATCGGGACGCCGGCGTTTTCATAATCCTGTTTGCGCACGATAGCCAACGCCCAAAAATGCGGCGGTGTCCACATGAAGACAATCGCAAACAACAACCAGGCAGCCAGTGAGAGCTCCCCGGTCGCCGCCGCCCAGCCCACCATCGGCGGGATCGCACCCGCGCCCCCGCCAATCACAATATTTTGTACGGTAGCCTTCTTAAGCCAGATGCTGTAAAACAATACATAATAAAAGATGCCGGCCAAAGAAAGCAATGCTGCCAACAGATTGACAAATCCCGCCATGACGTAATAGCTGGCGAGACACAACGACAGCCCATAGGATAATCCCTCCACGGGAGTAAGCCGGCCTTCCGCCAAGGGCCGGCGGGCGGTTCGCTGCATCCTGCGGTCTAATTCGCGGTCGATATACTGGTTCAGCGCGCTCGAACCGCCTGCCGCCAAGGCACCTCCCAACAAGGTCCAAAAAGCCAGAGAGAAAGCGGGCCACGCCTTTCCCCCGGCAACCAACCCGGCATAAGTGGTCAATAAGAGAAGGGAGACGATCAGGGGTTTTGAAAGGACAAAAAAATCCTTTATTCGCTGGCGGAAGGGCTCGCCCGGAAGGACCACCGGCTCCTCTTTTTCCAAGGAGGCGGTGATCACAAGCGCCCCCAGGGATATCCATAGGGAAACTGCGGTGAACCCATGCAAGATGACCAGATGGGCCGGATAGTATTTCGCAACTTCGATCGAACCGACCAGCGCCTGCCCGAAGAATAAAATACCAGTGACTGAAATCAAGGGCAGGATCGACCCATGATGACGATATTCCCGCCAGCCAGTCCTCCAAACCACGATCATCATCACCGACGCAAGGCCGACCAAGAGCAAATGCGCCAATTTCAGGATCCCTGCCGGTTCGCTGGGAATGCATAAGGGCCAACCGATGCAAGACGCCCACGCGCCCGTTTGTGTAACGATGCGACCGATGACCGTTACCAGCCAGATACTAATCATCAGGGATAAGGAAAGTCTGGCAATCTTCGTGCGAATTGAAAGACGCATTGATGTCAACCCACTTGCTTGCTCAAGTAATAGGGATATCCAATGATTAGCATTGCAGCAAATACGAACCATTGGACGGCATAACCAAAATGAGGGCCTTCAGTTAATTCGATTTTAGGCTGGGTGGGGACAGGGAGGTTAATTTCAGCCTCGGTTGCTTCAGGCTGAACGAATACCGGCAGGATCGGATAAGGAATTTGACCGGCCAATCCTTCCAGGTCCATATTGATCCACAGGGAGCGGCGGGTCTGCCCATTCGTCAAATCGGCCTCAGGGGCTCCTCCCAATAGACGGGCTGGCTGATCCAGGCGAATCTGGCCGACGATGTCGACGAATCCTCCCTGATCGTACTTTCGCCAATCCTCCTTTGTTTCATTTCCCTCCATGGGGATCCACCCCCGGTCGACCATCACCGCTTTATCTTCAAAAACAAGAGGCGTAATCAAATGAAAACCAAGGCGATTTTGAAAATATTGATTTCTAAGTGCAACCTGGTTTTCAAAATCATATCTTCCCCGAACGGAGACGGCCCGCCATTCCATGGACCGGATATCCTCCGGCACTTCCAGGTTCAAATCCAATTCTTCCATGGATCGCATCGAAAGAACCTGTCGGTTGAACACCTGCCGCTGTTCCAGTCGATCCAACTGCCAGATCCCGAGCTGCGTGCAGAGGATAGCACCTGTAAACACAAGCACAGTTGTTAGAAACCAGCGCCGCGAGAATATGCGTCCAGGGAGGGAAGAGGATTTCAAACCTTGGCAACCCTGGATTTTATTGGATATGCGGCGAGGCTGTACAGCGCGATCAATCCACCCAACGGAAGCCCCGCGAATAAGATTCCGACGACGCGAGTGTAAAGAGTAACCGGCTCTACCACGGTCAGCCCAAACTGATTATCCGGTTGAAAGGAACAGGAATAGGAATAATTTTCCTCCGCATTGAAGGAAAGTTGGGTCGATGAACCCGCCGGTATGAAAAGGGGGCCGAGTTCGTGGGGCACGGTATCCTCGTTCTTGATGGAGAGCACGTCACCGACCACGAAGCGCATTTCTTCCGGCAGAGTCGGAGGTTTTTCGCCACGGGCGATCCCATCTGCAGTGCCCGCGGGGATAACCAGCTGGAATACTTTGGGTGACCGCGAGTCTTCGCGCAGAAAGAGAAAGGAAACCTCGCTGACCGCTGCGCTGATCGCAAGGCCGGCGAGAAGAGAAAACACTACGCGTTTGAGCAATGGTGACATGGATCTAGCTCAAGTTCGAAACACCTGGATTCTAATTCCTATTCCCGCCGAGCAAGATACGGATATCGTTCGCAACATCCTCGGGGAACGTCCCAAATGCGAAGGAAAGCCGAAGCGCGCCTTGAGGATCGATGGCGTATACACGAGCCGTATGCGAGACTTCATACCAGCCGTTCATATTGGGCTCTCCCTCTTCTCGATATACTCCGTACGCCTGCCAGACCCGCGATAATTCTGCCTGGGAACCACTGAGACCAAGAAAGGTTGGGTCAAAGCGTTCCACGTACTCCTGAATTGCATCTGGGGTATCACGTTGCGGGTCTACAGTGATGAAGACGACCTGCACTCGTTCCGCCTCCTCGGTCCGTAGCAGTGCCCGAGCTTGTTTCAATTCCGCCATCGTCGCAGGACAGATATCCGGGCAGGAGGTGTAACCAAAAAATAACAGCAACACACTTCCTCGGTGATCCGAAACACGAAAGATCTCGCCGGAATGCGTGGTGAGCGGGATTTCAGGTGCGGGCGAGCTGGGCTCGATGATCGAGCCGCGAAAGGTTTTGGGCGCTGTGAACAAGACTGTCATCAGGGCGGCCAGGCCAATGACAATAATCCCCGCGGCGCCAACCCAAATTGCCCTTCTTTCCATGTTGCTCCTCAAAAAAAGGGCGGCCTGCTTGATCAGGCCGCCCCCAAGTGTGTGGTTCGATGCACGCACAATCTTACGCCACTTTACCGATCAGGTAAAGAGCAGGGTAGAAGAAAATCCATACCACGTCCACGAAATGCCAATATACAGCGGCTGCTTCCACACCCCAATGCTGTTCCCGGGTGAAGAAGCCCATTTTTCCCAAGCGCCATACGATGAAGAGAAAGATCACCCCGGTAAGCACGTGAAAGGCATGCATACCGGTCATCATATAGAAGATCCCTCCAACCACATCCTTGTTGACGATTACCTGTTCCAATTTGGCCAGTTGCCACTCCAATCCCACAACTCCCACCAGGAACGCGAGGCCCAGGACGATCGTGATCATGATCCCGCTCAAAAAGCCTTTCTGATCTCCATGCGCCATGCAGGTCTCGGCGCGATTCATAAAGAAGGATGAGATCAAAAGCACGGATGTGACCCCGAGCCCAAGCAATTGGTTGAGGTGCGGACGTTCCATGCCAAGCAGATTAAAACGGCTCACTAGCAATCCACCAAAGACAAAGGAGTCCGACAAGAGGAACAGCCATAGTCCGAAACGGTTGGTCGAGGTCTTGTAGGCGTAACTGTCATGCCCTTCTGAGGCGGCGTCTTCCTTTCCCAGATTATAGATGTGCATGTAGTAATACATCACCAGGCCGGCTTTGATCAGGGCGACCAATGCGAGCAGCGGGACTGAAGGCAGTGCGATTGCAATTCCGTATTCCAGGGCAGTCAATACAGCAAGATAGACAAAGATGATCACGCCCTGAGTTAACGCTGAGGATTTATCCGTTGTTGTAGTCATGAATCAGCACCTATTTCTTGGCAAACTGGACATATTTCGAACCGGGCAATCCATAATCGTATGGTTCACCCACGACTTCGAACGGCGTCTCGTAATTATGGGCAGGCATGGGCGAAGGGGCCTGCCACTCAGGGGACCGTGAATTCCACACATTGCCGGTTGCAGGGTCCCCTTTGCGGATGCTGTTGACCAGATTGATGATGAAGATCAATACGGAAAGCGCGATCAGGAAGGCGGCAATC
This sequence comes from Chloroflexota bacterium, assembly GCA_016866195.1. Taxonomy (GTDB): domain Bacteria; phylum Chloroflexota; class Anaerolineae; order Anaerolineales; family Villigracilaceae; genus VGNF01. The sequence continues at coordinate 8,839 of VGNF01000004.1, forward strand.
GTCAGAACGATATGGGTATTCTGAAATCCCAACTCGGGATCGTAGTCGAAGATGCGTCTGCGCATCCCGAGCAAGCCGATGCGCATCATCCCGAAGGATAGCACAAGGAACGAGGGTGTCATCAGCCAAAAGTGAATTTTTCCGAGAGTTTCATTCATCCGGCGGCCGGTAGCTTTTGGGAACCAGTAATATAACGCCGCGAAAAAAGGAAATACGAATCCCCCGAAAAGCGTATCGTGGAAGTGACCAACAATCCAATAGGTATCGTGCAGGTGCAGATCGGTCGAAACGGTAGCATTCGGAGGTCCGGTGAGACCGCCCATAAGGAAGACCACGATCGCCCCAAGCACGAACAGCATCGGCGTCGGCAGATCGATCTTCCCCTTCCAGATGGTTGCCACCCACGAGAAGAATTTCACTCCCGTGGGAACCGCGACCAGCAAGGTGCTGTACATGAACGGAACCCGCAGGTACTCATTCATGCCGGAGGTAAACATATGATGCGCCCAGACCAGAAACCCCACGAGGGCGATACCCAGGGATGACATGGCGATCCACTTGTAACCGAATAAGGGTTTTCGGACGAAGACCGGCAGCAATTCCGAGACCACCCCCAAACCGGGCAGAATAAAGACATAAACCGCCGGATGGGAATAGAACCAGAACAGATGCTGGAATAGAACCGGGTTGCCTCCCTTGTTGGGGTCAAAGAAACCCATCCCGAACAACCGTTGGAACATGACCATCTGAAACGACAACCCGATCAGCTGCGTGGCGGTCAGGGCGATGAGAGAAGTGGCAATTGCCGCCCAGACGAAGATCGGCATGCGAAAGGCGGTCATGCCCTTGGCCCGCATGCGAACGACGGTTGCAATCAGGTTGAGTGAACCGAGGACGGAGGACCAACCGGCCACAAATACACCCAGAAAGAACATCTGTTGACCGATCTTGTTCGGATTCACCGAAAGCGGCGGATATCCCGTCCAGCCGGTTTCCACTCCGCCCAAAGGCATCGATAGAATTAACCAGACGGCAGCGGGAACTGCGATCCAGAAGGAAAAGGCGTTCAACCGCGGGAAAGCCATGTCGTGCGCGCCGATCAATAACGGAATTAGATAATTCATCAAACCGGCGATCCCGAGCAGGATCGAAACGATCATGACCATCCCATGCAGGCTCATCAGTGTGTTGTATTGGTCGGGCTTTAAGAACTGCGCTCCTTCAAAGGACAATTCGGTCCGAAAGATCAGGGCGAATGTTCCGCCGATAACAAGCAACAGGATGCCTGTGACCGTGTATTGAATACCGATGACCTTATGGTCCAGGGAAGGTCCAAAATATTTAACCCAGCCCGGAGGATCTTCGCGATGATCAGGCATTTCCTGACCTCGCCACCACTTGAACCAATCGCCCATCACCCCATGGCCGACAAGAAAGGCCATTGTGCCAACGAATCCACCAAACACCCAGGCGTGTTCGGTTACCAGATATTTCCCCGTTGCCGGCAACCCCATGGCAAGACGGATCCCAGCGACAAGCACAATACCTGCCAACAGGCCAGCCGACAACCACAACAGGCCGCGCATCAACGGCGTAGATAGAAATTGTTTCATGCTCCAGTTCTCCAATTTACTTGAGGGTCTTTATGTATGCGATGAGGTTGCCAACTTCTTCCTGGCTGAATGAATACGCAGGCATCGGGCTGGCAGCTTCGAAACCAGCCACAATTTTTGCGGCCGGATCGAGAATCGATTCGGTTAGGAAAGATTCGTCGGCGACGACGGAAGTGCCATTTGCAAGGTTTACTTGCGAGCCGAAGAGCCCCAGCCATGTCGGTCCTACCAAGGCGGCGCCATTGATGGAATGACAGCCCACGCATCCATTGGCGGCTGCCAGGAGCTCCCCCTTCCCCTCGGGAGTTTGTGCGGCGGCAAATGCGATCTGCTGCTCCTGAACCCAGGCGGAAAAATCCGCTGCTTCACTCACAACCACGACACGCTCCATTGCGTAATGAGCCGCGCCGCATAATTCCGCACAACGTACTTTGTAATTTCCGATCTGAGAAGGCGTTATCCGAAGCTCGGTCACCCGGCCTGGCACGATATCCTGCTTGACGCGAAATTCTGGCACCCAAAAGGAATGAATCACATCCCTTGATTCCATCTTCAGCAAGACCTGTCTTCCCACAGGCAGGTGAAGTTCATTACTGATGAATCCGCCGTAATCGGGATATTCAAAATTCCAAGAAAACTGCTGAGCCCTGACCTTGATCACCATGGCTTCGGGATCGACTCGACGGATTTCCCTCAGGTTATAGGCTCCCAGATAGGCAAATGCGAGGACGGTAAACAAAGGCATGATCGTCCAGCCAATTTCGAGGCTGGTATTTCCCTCCACGTGCTCCGCGTCCGAGAGATCCCCCTTCTTCCTGCGAAATACTATCAAGCTATAAAACAAAGGCACCACGATCAAGGCAAACAGGAACGACATGGCAATGACCTGCAAATTCCAGAGCCAGTCGATCGCGACTGCCTGCGTGCTTGCCTGGGCAGGCATTAACCCTGCCGAATCCAGGCCGAAATAAGTGAGACCCGCCATGAGAATGACCAGAAATCCCACGATAATGATATGTCGCATACTCGCTCTCTCTCCTGAACAATATCGAACCGGAACACCCCAAGTAGACAACCGCCCTAATTTACCAAATATTGGTCGAAATGTCACTATTTTCCTGGGTGATTGTACAATGCCTCACCACATGGTTTCCACCAATTTGGTTTATGAATCCACGTGCAACCTGGAGGTTCCCATCTTCGATTTGAATACCTCCTCCCTCCAGAAATAATATGAGTACCATCGGCAGAAATGATAAAACAGCGCACCCGCCCCGGATTGCGCTGTTTCGATATCCAGCCGGTTGCTTTACTTCAATGTACGGATGAAGGCAACAGCCTGCCAGATCTGCTCGTCGGTGAGAACGCCCCGCCAGGCCACCATTGAAGTTCCCTCCTTTCCGGAGGCAATCCTCCAGAACAGGTAATCATCCCCGGCGCGGGCCTGCAACTCGGCGAGGTTTTTGGGGGCTGGGTCCAACGCGACACCAGCTGGACCATCGCCATAGCCCTGAGGACCGTGACACGATTCGCAATTGACCTGGAAAACTTTCGCTCCTGCCGAAGCCGCATCCGTACCAAGTGGATTCGTCTGGCCGGCAAATTCAGCAGGAACTGGATCCAGCGGCACATTGGCTTCACTACCGCCGCCACCACAAGCTGCGATAACCAGCATACTCAGGACAAGGATGGGCATTTTCTTAATAAACATCGTTCACCTCCGTAGAACTCTTCTGGCAGCATTATAAACCAAAGGATTTCTCGCTTCGTGACTTAAGTTACATCCAGGTTTTCGTACACTTGCTTAGCGAAGAATCCGGAGGCTGATTGAGAAGGGAGAACGAACCCAATTGACCGCCGGTTTCACAAGGAAATGCATTTATAGGGATGTGTGTAACTTAAGTCACAGCATTCACAAAGGCGACCGATTAAGATATAGCTAATAAGACAAAACTTGTGAAATAACACACATTACTAAAGGAGAGTGCCATGAACGAACAGAAAGGGAAAGAACCTGTTCCAGTAGGACAGAAATGGTTCGACAACGTCTGGTTGCTGTTCCTGCTCTCGCTCTTGATCAGCGGTTTGCTCTATAACGTTTGGGGGCTGGTCGACTTGATGAACGTCCCGCCCGCACCCTAGGAAAGGAAATGGAGATACGCCATGTTAGCTCCTGAACGAATTTGGTGGAAACCCATGGGCCGGCTGGAAAAGACCTGGCTTACCGTCGCCCTGGTCTGGTGTGTATTTCTCACGATAATGATGCCCTTGTGGTACCTGTACGGAAAACAAAATGTGCCTGCCGAAACCTACCGGGTGACCAAGGAAGCCTATTCCGCAAAGGTCAACGAATTTGTCACCCAATTTCAGGTTGGCGAAGAAAACGGCATACCTGTTGTTGCGCCTCCCGCTGGAAGTGATATCTACCTGAGGGCGAGCACCTGGCAATGGTATCCGATTCTGCAACTGGAAAAAGGGGAAATTTACCGCCTGCATCTTTCATCCATGGATCTTCAGCATGGATTCTCGCTTCAGCCTGTGAACATCAACCTGCAAGTACTGCCGGGATACGATTACGTCGCGACCATCGTCCCGACTACCACCGGTGAGTTCACGGTCGTTTGCAACGAATATTGTTACCTCGGCCATCACACCATGGTCGGTAAAGTGATAGTTAAGTAGGAAGGAGGAATCCCATGGCAACACTGGCACCTACAACCCAATGGACGAAAGGGGCAAAGGACGATTATCGAACCTGCCCCGTCACCACTTTAAAAGTGGATTTGCATTCGGAACGCTTGATCATCGCCAACGCAGTCATGGCGGTGGTTTGTCTCGCTCTGGGCGGAATCGCCGCTCTCCTGATCGCACTGACGCGCTGGCAGGCGATTCACCTGCTGGATGCGGCATGGTTCTACCGGTTGCTCACCCTCCACGGCATCGACATGCTTGTCGCGTGGATCGTATTCTTTGAAATGGCCGGCCTGCACTTTGGCTCGACCATCCTGCTCAATGCCAGACAAGCCAATCCAAAACTAGCCTGGTTCGGTTTCATCTTGATGACTGTAGGCGGATTGCTGGCGAACGGAGTGGTGCTCTTCGACAGCAATAGTATCGTGACCTTCACCGCGTATGTTCCACTCAAGGCTCACCCGCTGTTTTATTTGAGCTACATCCTGTTCGCGGTCGGGGCATTGATCACCGTGATCACGTTCTTCATCAACCTTGTCGTCGCCAAACGTGAAGGCCGATTCGAAGGTTCCCTCCCGCTGGTGGTATTCGGTCTGATGACTGCCGCCATCCTAGCTACCTACACGCTTCTCCAGGGCGCGGCTGCAATCGTTCCAGCCTTTTTTTGGTCCCTGGGCGTGTTACCCGAATATGATCCCGGAATCTATCGCAATTTCTTCTGGGGTTTTGGGCATCCAGCCCAACAAGTGAACCTGGCGGCCATGGTGGCGATCTGGTATGCACTGGCCCAGATGACCCTGGGAATTCGGCCTCTCAATGAAAAATTCTCCCGCCTGGCGTTCATCCTGTACCTGTTCTTCATCAACCTTGGTTCTGCCCATCACTTGTTGGTGGATCCCGGATTGTCCTTCGCGTGGAAGGCGGTCAATACATCCTATGCCATGTACCTGGCAGTTTTAGGTTCCATGATGCATGCATTCTCCATCCCCGCTGCAATGGAGGTTGCCCAGCGCGCAAAAGGCTTCACCAAGGGATTGTTTGGATGGCTGCGCAACGCTCCATGGAACGAACCGGGTTTCTCTTCACTCGTGGTCTCGATGATCCTCTTCGGATGGATTGGCGGAATTACCGGGGTGACCATCGGCACGGAGCAGATCAACATGCTGGCTCACAACACCCTGCGATTGCCCGGTCACTTCCACGCGACAGTGGTCGGTGGAACCACGACCGCCTTCATGGGCTTTACGTATTATGTCATTCCGTTGATCTTCCGAAAAGAATTGAAACTGAAGAAATGGGCGCAATGGCAGCCGTACGTCTATGGTGTCGGATCCGCCCTGGTTTCGTTGGGCATGATCACCAGCGGACTGCAGGGTGTTTCGCGGCGCAACTGGGACATCACCTTTGCGGGTGTCGTTCCTGGAACGGTCGACCTTACCCTGGCCATTTTTGGCATTGGCGCCCTGATCGCCGTCACGGGCGGCATCATGTACCTCACGGTCGTCCTTGCCTCGGTGTTCACCGGCCCGCGCATGGAAGCCGGTCAATTATTGCTGGTGGCTGGATCGCAAAATCCCCTGCTCGAATCCACAAAACTGACCGACGAACAGATGGAAAGACCGCAGAACCAGCCGAAAGGTACCCTGGTATTGGTCTTCGCATTCCTGGTCTGGTTTGCTGTGTACTACCTCAGCAATTGGTGGTTGCTCGGTCGTACCTGGTTCATCCGCTAACGCGGACTCTCCTGAGTGTTCCGCCCAGGGTGATGCGCTCTGGGCGGAACATAATACAAATTTGTTCTGAACCTGGGAAATTGTTGTATACCACTTTATTCCTTGGATTATTGGGCAGTCTGGGTCATTGTGTGGGAATGTGCAGTGCTGTGATCATCCTGCTTGACAGACAAGCCTCGTTTCAGGGCAGCCGCCGATCCTGGCTGTTTGCCCATCTTGGACGCATTACCACTTATGCAGGCCTCGGTTTTATATTTGGATTTTTCAGCGAATCGATTTGGTTCTTATCAACAAATTTGGCCGGCATTCAGGGATCTCTCTCGATTCTCTTTGGTATTTTCGCCTTTTACATGGCGTTGGTTTTCATCGGACTTGGAAGGTCGCCTGAATTATGGCTCACAAACCTAGTTGCCAAATGGGGAAAAGCATTTCGTGGATTGAAATCCCCCGCCCCTTTCGTCGCGGGGTTGCTGTGGGGGTTGTTACCCTGCGGACTTGTCATCACCGCCCTGATCCCAGTCATGGCTTCGTTAAATGCCATTCAGGGTGCGTTGAACATGATCGTGTTCGGGATCGCCACCGTCCCTAGTCTCTTCGCCGTGGGTTGGTTGACGCAGAACACGATCTCAAAAACCTTGTCTCGAAGCCTCGCTTCGATTGTGATGATGATCTTCGGAATTCAATTCGCCATGCGCGGATTCGCCTCCCTCGGCGTGGTAGACCATTTATTGATCGGCAATTTAATGATTTGGTAATTTTCATCAGAAATACATATTCTTATTCTCTTCCGCAAATGAACCTCGCCGCCACTTCCGTTCGGTCACTCGCCTCCTGCTCATTGTGCGGGTTGACCACCCTGCACCCACTCACAAATCTTCGAGGAGATGTTTTTTGCTGTCCTTCGTGCAAAGAGGTCGCGGCATTGTTGGCAGAAAATCCGCCGGTCGCAAAGGCGCAGACGGAGACTCTTTCCTCTCAGGGTCGAACTCGGACGAGGATCGAAAATCTCACACTTAGGTTGGGAGACATGTGGTGCCCGTCATGTGCCTGGCTGGTCAGCGAGCAATTGCGCCGCACCGCCGGAGTAAATACTGCGGAAGTAAGTTTTATCCAACAACAGGCAAACTTGACCTTTGATGGGGCCATCACAAATCCACAAAAACTTAAGAAACGAATTCGCTCTTTGGGTTACAAGGCAAGTTTGCCGACGGAAAAACCGCGCGACGAGGAGGAATCGTTCTTTACGCGGCTGTTGATCGGTGGCGTGATGGTGCTCCATGACATGATCGTGGGCGGGGGAATCTATATTCGCGAGGCATTGGGCTGGGCCTCGCCCGAGACGCAATGGCTGGTGGATTTTTTTCAACTAATGATGCTTGTGACAAGCCTGCCTGTGTTGGTTTTGCTTGGTCTGCCGATCCTGCGTGCCGGCCTTGCGAGCTTGTTGAGAGGCAAGCCAAACATCCATACGCTTATCACGATTGGAACCTTTTCGGCGGTCGGTTTGTCTGTGCGGAATATGATCGTCGGCTCCGGCGGGCAATACTTCGACACAGCCACCATGCTGATCTTCTTGATTTCGATCGGCCGCTGGCTGGAAATGCAAGCTCATAAATCCTCTTCGAAAGCGGTGGGGCATCTGCTCGAACAAATTCCCGAACAGGCGACAGTGGTTACACAGGAGGGCGATAAGACCGTTCGCGCCTCGGATTTGCGCCCAGGACAGCGCGTGCGTGTGCGACCGGGAGAAAAATTCCCCATAGACGGGTTGATCGCGGCTGGAGAAGGGGATGTTGACAAATCTCTTTTGACCGGTGAACCGCGCCCGGTCACACACCGGGCTGGCGAGGCGGTTCAAGCCGGGACCTTGAACCTGGACGGCAGCTTCGAGGTCATCGCCACCGCTATAGGGGACTCGACCGTCGCAGGTCAGGTCGGCCGCCTGCTTCATCAGGCTCTGTGGAATCGATCCCCCCTGGAGCGTCTCGCCGATAAATTGTCCGCCTGGATGACTCCCTTCGCTTTGGTACTCGCGACCATAGCTTTCTTATTCTGGAACAACCAATCCGGATTCGAAAGCGGATTGTTGGTTGCCTTGTCCATTTTATTGATTGCCTGTCCTTGTGCCCTGGGATTGGCTACACCTTTAACCCTGTGGCTGGCTGTAGGTCGTGCAGCCGATTCAGGCGTCATCATGCGCAGTACGGCCGCGCTGGAGAGGCTGGCAAAAGTGGAGAAAGTATTCTTCGACAAGACCGGAACCTTAACGAAACTCCCGATGAGGGTGATGGAGGTATATGCAACCTCTCGCGTGGTCCACTCCCTCCACTCTTCGGAAAACGAGCCGAGGATGATGGAGAAAGCTTTCCTCCAAGTCGTGGCATCTGTGGAGCGCGAGTCGGAGCATCCTCTGGCTAAGGCGATTGTAGACTACGCCGGAGACATCAAGTTATCGACCACAGAATCATTCAAAGCGCTGCCCGGTATGGGCGTGAAGGCCGTATTGAACGGTGAAGAAATTATCATCGGAAACGAGGTGCTTCTTTCGCGCGAGCAGATCCAAATCACGGATCGGATCAAGGATGAGGCTGAAATCTTGAAAAAGGCAGGGCAGATGGTGGTATTCGCCGGCTGGGGGGGGCAGGTTCAAGGATTGATCGGCCTGGGCGAGACGGTCCGTGAAGAGGCCAGGGATGTTCTCGACCGCCTCCACTCCCGCGGTTTGAGCCTTGGTGTATTGACCGGGGACGAAACCCACGCAGGCGAGAGATGGCAGGCGACCCTCGGCATACCCGTTTATGCGGGATTAAATCCCAGCGAAAAAATGTCCCACCTGACCGACAAGACGGCAATGATCGGCGACGGAATCAATGACGCGCCTTCGCTCGCCGCCTCCACGGTGGGTCTGGCGATGAGTCATGGCACGGACGTAGCACGTACGGCGGCAGACATCGTCCTGATGCGCGATGACTTGCGCGTCCTGCCCTGGTTGTTTGATTTGTCCAAGATTACAATGCGGCGCGTCAAAGAGAACCTCGGCTGGGCATTCATTTACAATATCATCGGTATTGGTTTGGCGATGGCGGGCTTGATGAAACCCGTCTACGCGGCACTTGCCATGGTGATGAGCAGCATCTTCGTCACGGCAAACGCAATGCGGATGAATACATATCCCCTGCTGGAAAAGGAAGCTGATTAGAGATAATCCGCACGGAGGGAGAGTTCCCATATGGACAAAGCCACATTGGGATATTTCCCCCGCGCCCATTATGACCCACGTAAAGAATTGGATCCCCTGCGATGACTGCCAGAACATACGCTGAACGACGCTTCATGCGCGCCCTCGAAAGAACCTGGGCGCTCATCGAGGGCGTGGTCAACCGCTATTCCAAATCGGATTTCAACCCCCTCCCCCATCTGGGAACGTTGACAATACTGTTGCTGGTCGTCTTGATTGTGACGGGCATTTATCTAACAATCTATTACCGCCCCGGCTCTGACGTGGCATTTGCGACCGTTGAAACGCTCAGTTCAAACTGGTTTGGCCAGTTGATGAGGAGTATCCACCGCTACGCGTCCGACGGGATGATCGTGCTGATCCTCCTGCACTTCATCAAGATGCTGGTCAGTGACCGATTCTGGGGTCAACGATGGCTGGCATGGACCAGCGGCTGGCTGATGCTCGCCACGACCTGGCTGGTGGGGACGATGGGGTTCTGGCTGATCTGGGATCAGCGCGCCCAGTGGATGACCGAGTATATGATGAGAACCGTCGCCGGAGGTTCCGGCCTGACCTACGTCGCAAACGACCTGGCCGCGCGCACATTTTCAAACTTTGTGATCATTCTGTTCCTGCACGTCTTTTTACCGCTGATCGGTTTTTTGGGAGTTTATATTCACAGCCTTCGTTTATCGCGGGCGCGTTGGTGGTCACCTCGCTGGGCGATCGCACAAACCCTGGCCGGTTTGATCATCCTCTCCTTGATCAAGCCCTCCACCTCTAGCGCGCAGGCGGATCTATCGAGATTCATATCGAATGTTCCCATGGACGCTTTCTACCTTGGATTCTTGCCTATAATCGATGCCTGGGGAAATCTGATCTTTTGGAGTCTGGCAATTCTGGTCGGTGGCACGTGTTTTCTCCTTCCATGGATTTTCAAAGGGAAGGACCTCGGGCCGGCGGTGATCACGAACGATAAATGCACCGGCTGCAATATTTGTTTTGCAGAATGCCCCTTTGACGCGATTCGAATGGCTCCCCGATCGGACGCCACCGGTTTTCAAAAACTGGCTGTGATTATCGAACGCCAGTGTACGGGATGCGGGATTTGTGTCGGCGCCTGCCCGGAGGATGCGGTTGAATTGGCCGGGGGATTTAATGGAGACCAGCTCTTCAACGCAATCAAGGGGGCGCTTCGACGGGAACAGGAGGAAGGTAACGAAGGCACCGTATTGTTTGCCAGTCAAAGGGATCTTTCCCTCGGCGGTTTACCCCCCGCTTGCATCACACACGCCCCAGTCACTACTTGTACCTGGAATGGCAGATTCCGACTCGTGACTGCGATTCTACCTACTGCCAGCACGATCAACATTGATTGGATCAAGGTCCTGCCGCAAGAGGGAGCTCGGGCGATCGTCATTCTTTCTCACCCATATGACGATGGCATTTTCAGGGAGGATTCGCACTGGATTCTCAATCGATTGCACCTCCGTCCCGCGTTGATCAGCGGGGACCTGCACTGGCTTGAGACAACCCCGGGCGATTCAACGACTGTAACAAACTTTCTGGATGGCCTACACGAATCAGAGCTGAAAGATAGGGAACGCTCCCCGACCTTGCCGCCTGTGAAAGGCAGGTATAAATTAATCCCCTCCATTTCCGGAGGTTTGGCGGGCATCTTCTTGATGCTGGCCTTGTTTTCGATCGCATTGCCGCTGGACATCCGGTCCGGAATGAAAGATGCCGATGGAAGCGGACTACGGATAGCCGTCGACGCGAAAGGCAAGATCGAAGTCGCGGCCATACCGGAAGGATTTACCCTGCCCGAAGGTGCGGATGCCGAGAAAATCTTCGGGGGACAACATTATCCGATGGAAATTATGGTGACGGTGGACGGGAAAGATGCACTGAAGGAAATCTACCAACCTTCCGGTTTAAGCGGGAATGGAAGGATTTCGGCGCTTGATTTCCTGACCATCGAACCTGGATCGCATGAAATCCTCATCAATATAAGAGACGACAACGCGGTATTCCGAACGGTATTCTCCGACAGCGTCACTTTTGAACAGGGGGCGATTCGCGTCCTCGCCTACGATGAAGGGAAGGATGAATTCATTATGCGATAAATCAGATTTGGTCAATGGATTTTCTAACTCTTCTGCGGATTTTTTCGGTAAGCCAGATAGAATATTGCCAACAGTGTCAGCAGGATGACGAATGGGATCCAGGTAAATCTCGCCCGTTCTGCCAGCACCTTGCGGAACGGCGCCTCTACCGAAGGATTGGCCGGATACCATTTTCCATCGTACTCTGAAGAGCCGTTGACCAATCCATCATAAAATACAAATCCGGTATATGGATAGTAATGCAGTTGGTCGAACGGCTTGTCTTTACTCCCTTCCACGTAAACTCGGACGATTTCATAACCCTGCCCGGGATCAACGGGCTCGGCAATCTCTCCACTTGAAAAATCCGCGAACGCAAAGAAGTCCCCTGTCAAATCGGGATTGGTCACATCGATCTCGCCTGTAATGCCTGGCCCTTTGATGGTAATGTAATCAAACCCTCCTCCCGCCAAAGCTTTCACAAAAGGCAGAACAAGGATCAGGAACGAGAAGAAATCCGCGGTCTTTTTCATTGATCACCACAGCCCTGTAATTTTCCAATAATTCTACCTTCTTATTCCATCCACACGGTTCGATCCGCGAAGGACGGACGTGAAACAGACTCCGCCTTTTCCGCCGGATGCCCGATGTATAAGAACCCGGCGATTTTTTGTTCTTCTGCCAATCCAAAGAAGCGCTTGACTTTTGCATCCCGCGCCCATTCACCGGTTCTCCAAATCGCACTCAAACCTGATGCATGGGCAGCCAAAAGGATATTCTGGCAGGAGGCTGCAGCCGCAGAGAGGTTTTCCTCCTCAATCACTTTCGATTCAGAGGGCTGATCCACGCCCACTGCGATAATTAAAGGAGCCCGCAACGGTAATTTCTTGGTTTTATCAAAAGTTTCAGTGGGCAGGTCCGGATTCCTGGCCAGTTGAGACGCTGCCATGGCCTGCCCGAGTCGATTGCGGGCGTTTCCGGTCAGGACGAAGAATCGCCACGGTCTGACTTTGTAATGATTGGGCGCCTGATTTCCCGCATCCAGCAATTTCCCGATCAGATCCCGCGGCAATTCCTCCGACCGGACATTCCCGTTGGAATGCCGCGTGAAAATGGCTTCAAACAATTCCATTTCTACCTCCGCACTTTTGATAAAATAGATCGACCATATCTTACCAGCCATTATGAAAGTATTTTATTCCGAAACCCACCGCGCTCACAACCCAACCATCGAAATATTCGAAGGCGGTAAGAACGTGCCGTATCTTGAGACTCCGGAGCGCGTGGACCGAATCCTTGCTTCGCTGCAGGACCTTGCGTGGATTGATCTCACCGAACCGGATGCCTCCAGCTCAATTGGAATTCAAGCGATACACGACAAATCCTACATCACATTTCTGGAAACCGCATGGCGGGAGTGGATGGAAACCAATCCTGCGGAAACGGATATGACGAAAATCACTCCCCTCCTGCCGGCGACATTCGCACTCCGGAGTCAGTCAAGCTTGCCCAAAACGATCCTGGGCAAAGCCGGCTATTACATGATGGATTTGAGCGCCTGCCTGGTGGAGGGAACGTACCCGGCAGCCATGAGTGCAGCGAATTGTGCTGTCAGTGCGGCGCAGGCTACATTCAAGAGTTTGAAGAATTCATTCGCTCTATGCCGTCCACCCGGCCACCATGCTGGGCTGGATTTCGCAGGTGGATATTGTTTCATCAACAATGCCGCAGCGGCGGCACACTGGTTCTCCGAACGGGGCAGGACCGCCGTATTGGACATCGATTATCACGCCGGCAATGGGACGCAAGATATATTCTATGATAGAGAGGACGTCCTGACGATCTCGATCCACGCGGATCCGGCGTACGAATATCCGTATTTTGCCGGTTACCCAGAGGAGATCGGATCTGGACAAGGGCAGAACTACCACAGAAATTTCCCTCTTCCGAAGGGGGTGGACGACAGCCTATACCTGTTCGCGTTGGACAACGCCTTGATTCGAATTCGCGAGCACCGGCCACAATATCTGGTTGTTTCGCTGGGATTGGATATCTACCGCGGAGACCCCTTAGGGAAATTCAACATTACCCGCTCGGGCATCGGAAAGATTGGAAAGCGGATCGCAGATCTGGCCGTTCCCACCTGTGTAATCATGGAAGGTGGATATGCCATATCAGACCTTGGCGATAATTTGATCACCTTCCTGGAGAATTTCAAATGAAGCAAAAGTTTGCAGCGATCCTATTCGCCTTCCTCGTGATCACCTCCTGCGGACCTTCGCCTGAAGTACAAACCGCGATGACCGCTACATCCGCCGCTGCCAAAGCCGCTGCCTGGACACCAACCGATACCTCTACACCCACGCACACCGTAACTTCAACCCCCACCATTACGCTCACTCCAACCATCACCACCACTTTCACGATTACCCCGACATTTACTCCCGAGCTTCCCAAAGTTACGGTGAACAAACAGGCGCATTGCAGGTACGGACCTCACGTGGCCTTTCTCCATGCCGCCGACCTGTATCAGGGCGATGCAGGATACGTCCGCGGAAGGTACGAGTATAGCTCCTGGATGTATGTCAAATTCGATAAGTTGAAGTATTCCTGCTGGGTGGCACCGTCCGTTGTGGATGTCACTGGCGAGGTCAGCACAGTTCCATATTTCAATTTGGATCTTCTTTCCATCGGCTACAACAATTATGGACCGCCGCGCAACGTCACGGCGATCCGTAATGGAGGCGAGGTGACGATCAACTGGGAACAGGTAATCATGCAGGCAGATGACGATCGCGGTTATCTGATCATCGCTTTTGTCTGCCAGAACGGGGAGTATTTTTGGTGGCCCTTTTCATATCCGGATCAATTCACCACCAGTTACACGGTGCTGGATGAAACAGGCTGCCCACTCCCCTCGGAGGGATTGCTTTATACAGTGGAAAAGCATGGTTTTTCGGAGCCGACGGTCATCCCCTGGCCTGCTCCATGAAAAAGGGCGGACCGCGTATGGCCCGCCCATTGCATCAAGGAATCACGCCGGCTTTCTTCAACGCCAATTCCAACGCGTCGATCGTGGCGGGTTTGATGAGCATGGCATTCGCTCCCCCCTTCATCACCCGATGACGGGTTTCCGGTTGATCATCCGAGGTGATCACAATGACCGGAATTTTCATCAAGCGCGGCTCCCGCCGCAGGAACGCCAGGACCTCGGTTCCATCCACCCCGGGCATGTTGATGTCCAAACAAACAAAACGCGGCACAAACGTTCCCAAAACGGAGATCGCAGGGCTCGAGCCGTACGCGACTCGCGACGGCACGTCCAAGACATCCAGCATTTGCTTGAGCGCATCCGCTGTCTGTCGATTGTCATCTATGATCAAACCATCCATGTACTAATCCTCCAAGATTATTCTACCCATGACGGAGGTATCGTAACCTGTCAGTTTCGAAACAGAATTGCGAAAATCCGCGTCCTCCAGGATGGAGAATACAGGCTGCAACAGATCCCCCTCTGCATCAACCTTGGGAACCACCAGGTCATATCGTTCCTGATAGAGCGGTACGAACTCCAGTTCCAACGCCTGGGCTGCTGCAGCAATTCCAAGCCCGCAATCCGCCCGTCCAGATGCAACCGCGGCAGCCACTCCCAGATGAGTATATTCCTCCTGAGTATATCCGAGGATGTCATCGCTGGATATGCCCTGTTTCTTCAGATGAAAATCCAATAACACACGGGTGCCTGCGCCGCGTTGACGATTGATGTATGCGACCTCCGGGCGAATGAGATCTTCGAGGCCATATATCTTCTTGGGATTTCCCTTTAGGACAAGCAACCCTTGCGCCCGTCCAGTTAACGCCACTACTCTGACTGGCAATTCCGGCAGGTACTCTCTAACCGCCTGAAGGTTGTACTCCCCTGTCAGAGGATCCAGCAGATGTGAACCGGCAAGGTGCGCTTCCCGCCGCCGCAGGGCGATTAATCCGCCCTGCGAACCGACGTTTGCCGAAACCAGCCTTCGGCCGCGCCGGGCCAGGAATTGAGCCAGGAGGTCGAGTGACATATCGTGCGATCCGATCGCCAGGATGGTTTTGTCGATCTCCTGCCTGCTTCGCATAAGGTGGACCGTGATTTCTTCCCCTGCTTCATGTCCTTGAATTCCCCTGGGAATCAACGCAAGTCCATCCGCCTGAACCAGCGATGTAAGCACACCTGCCCCTCGCGACAAAGGGGCTGCGAGCAGCCTCCCATCCACCCTGCCCAACACGACCCGAACGTAATCGTCGTCCCCAGCCGGTGAGACGATCTTGCGGGCAATGATTGCCGTTTCGGTTTGCCGCTCAAGCGGTGGTCTGCCAAGCCAAACGGCTAGGAGGGGTTCCACGAAGATTTCCACAGTCAACGCAGCAGAGACGGGATACCCCGGTACTCCGATGATCGGGATACATCCAGGGAGATCAGGTTTTCCCTCCTTTGTCTCACGCCGTATCAATCCAAGAATCACCGGATGACCCGGTCGTACAGCCACACCATGAACTAGCAAACTTCCCAGGCGTTCGACCACCCTTGCGGAAAAATCTTCCGCTCCGGCGGATGACCCGGCGTTGAGCAAAATCAGATCGAATTCATTTGCTGCGTTTTGAACCTGTCTGCTGATCGCGTCAAGGTCGTCCTTGATGATCGGAAAGCGTACTGGCTCTCCTCCCATCGAACGTATCTGCGCTGCCAGCACGAGAGAATTGAATTCAGGGATTTCCCCCCTTCGAGGTTTGCTTCCCAGGGGAACCAGCTCCGATCCGGTCGGCAGTATAGCCACGCGCGGCTTGCGTGCGACATGTATTTCCTGTATCCCAGCAGCCGCCACGGCACCAAGGTCCGCCGGTCTCAAAGAATGGCCCGAGGGCAAAACTAATTGAGTCGCGACAATATCCTCTCCGAGAGATCGCACATGGCTCCAAGGAGGGATCGCCCCACGAATTCGAATAAAGGTCGGGTTGCGAATATCGGTGACGATCTCCCCTTGTGCATTCAGAGATTCGACGTTTTCAATGGGTATGACTGCATTCGCCCACTCCGGAAGCGGATCCCCGGTATCCACATAGTGAACCTCCGCTCCAATGGTCAAGAGCACCGGTTTCGAAGGCAAAGCACCATTGGTGGAAATTGCCTGTACAGCAAATCCATCCATCGCAGCGGAATGGTAGTGAGGCGATGATCTCCTCGCCCAAACCGGCTCAGCCGTGACGCGTCCCAGCGCGTTCTCGTCGAGCGGTATGGTTTCCGATCCCAGCACACCCCACAGACCGGAATCGTTCAGAGCCTCGCGCAATCGGGATTGAGCCTGCGGGAGGGGAATATCTTGAAGATATATGGACATGACGATCGCGTTTAAAGGGCCGGAAAAAATTCGCCCTTTATCTAATTAAACGACTCCGTCCATCGCGGCGCCCAGGCGCTTTACGATTTCATCGATCTCATCTTCATTGATCGACAGCGGAGGCGAAAAGGCCAGCACGTTCCCCAGCGGCCGGCTGCGCAAGCCACGCACCTGAGCGGCTTTGAAGATCTTCATGGCGGTGGCTGGATCAGCGGTTTTCGCATCCTTGTTGGACACAATTTCCACTCCGCAAACCAAGCCAATGCCTCGCACCTCGCCCACGAAGGGAAATTCCAGGAGGGTTTTCAAGCCCTCCTGCAAGCGCGCACCCAGTTCCCTGGCGCGAGCCGGGAAATTCTCCTTTTCCATCAGCTCAATGTTTTTCAGTCCCACCGCGCAGGCCATGGCGTGCCCTGAATAGGTAAATCCGTGCATATAGGTTTCCGTTTCCGTTGCGGATTCCATCGTCTCGCGGATCTCGTCCGAAATCTGAATGCCGCCGAGCTGGGCGTATCCACTCGTGATGGCCTTGGCGAAGGAAAGGATATCCGGTTTGACATTCCAATGCTTTAGCGCAAACCATTCGCCCGTCCTGCCGAATCCGGTGATCACCTCATCCGCTATGAACAGGATCTCGTTCTCATCACAAATCTCGCGCACGTGCGGAAAGTAATCCGGCGGTGGCACGATCACACCGCCGACTCCCATTACAGGTTCCGCGATGAAAGCCGCGATCGCATCCTTCCCTTCCCGCTGGATGACTTCCTTCAATGCCCTGGCAGCAGCCAGCCCGACCGACTCACCCGGCTTCAAGTCCCCTTCGTACCGGTATAGGTTCGGCGCCGGAATGTGTACAAAGCCGTCGACCGCAGGACCAAACATCGTCTGGTACTTCTCCAATCCGGTAGCAAACGTTGCGGACAACGTGACCCCATGATATGAACCCTTGCGAGCGATCACCTTGTATTTTCCCGGCTTGCCTTTGCGTTTCCAATAATAGCGGGCGGTTTTGAAAGCCGAATCGTTGGCTTCGGATCCGCCAGAGGTGAAGAAGGTGGTGTTCAAGCCAGGGTAGGCAAATCCCGCGAGTTTATCCGCCAAAGTGATGGACGGCAGGTTGGTCATCCCGGAGAAATTGGAGGTAAATGCCATTCGCTTCATCTGATCGAAAGCCGCCTGAGCCAATTCCTCGCGTCCGTATCCCGCGTTGACATTCCACAAACCCGCCATGCCATCCAGGATTTTTTGCCCGTCGGTCGTGTACAACCACACGCCTTCTCCGCGCTCGATCACCAGGGGATTGGCATGCGACTTGGGATGATATACAGGATGCAATTGCTTCCTATCCTTTTCGATCCACGTAGCTGTATCGGGTTTACTCATGTTGCCTCCGTAAGGATGATTTTGAATGGTCCGCCTGAATGGATTAAGAATCGGGGTGGTGTGTCGGTTTCACACCAAAACATCAACATCATGCGGGCCGGATTCCTTCAATCCGGCTCCGGTCATTCTCACCAAGATCGCTTTTTGGTAAAGCTCCTCAAGGGTATGCGCTCCGCTGTAGCTCATGCCCGACTGCAAACCGCCTACGAGCTGCATCAGGACTTCGCGCGCCTTGCCGCGGTAGGGAACGGCCGCTTCCACTCCTTCGGCTACATACTCCTCGATCTCATCGGTCGTTAAATCGTTTCCTTCCCGCACGTTTCGTTCGAGCGTCGCCTCAAGCGAGGCCATGCCGCGCGAGGCCTTGTATTTATGTCCCCGCCGGGTCATAACCATGCCAGGGCTCTCATCGGTCCCTGCGAGCAGCGAGCCGATCATGACCGTATCGGCTCCGGCGGCGATGGCTTTGGCCACGTCGCCGGGTTGGCGGATTCCCCCATCGGCAATGATCGGAATATCGCGTGGACGTGCCGCCTCGGCACAATCCATGATCGCGGAAATTTGCGGGATGCCGGCGCCGGCTACCAGGCGGGTGATGCAAATGGATCCAGGACCAACACCTACTTTCACCGCGTCCGCACCTGCGTCGATCAACCTTTCGGTACCTTCACGGGTAGCTACATTCCCGCCAATGATCTGCGCCTCCGGAAATCGCCTTCGTATATTCTTGATCATGTCGATTTCCAGGCGTGAATCGCCGTGGGCGATATCCACCACCACGCAATCTGCCCCGGCCTGAAGCACGGATTCCACCCTCCGCATTTCCTGATCCCGCACGCCGACAGCCGCCCCGACCGATAACCGGCCCTTGGAATCTTTGGCGGCTCTTGGATACTGAGTGATTTTCATGATGTCTTTCAAGGTGACGAGACCGGCGACCTTGCCGGCATTATCCACCAGCGGGAGTTTCTCGATGCGGTATTCGTGCAGAAGCCTTTCCGCCTCTTTGAGGGAAGTATCCGGCGCAGCCGTATGCACCGGTTTGGACATGATATCCACCACGGATTTGGAGTTGTCATGTTCGAATAACAAGTCCCGCGTAGATACAATCCCGACCAGTTTTTCCTTTATATCCAGAATCAATATTCCACCGGTACCGGTCTCTTCGACGACCTTCTTCACCTCTCCCACGGTATGCGCTTCGGTCATGGTGATCGGCTGGTCGACGATATAGGATTCAGCCTTCTTCACGCGATCGATTTGCCGCGCCTGCTCGGCAATCGTCATAAATCTATGGATGATCCCAATCCCTCCCTCCCGCGCCATCGTGATCGCCATTTCGCTTTCGGTCACCACATCCATATTGGCGGAAAGGATCGGTATCTGGAGAGGAATCTTCCTTGTCAACCGGCTGGCCGTAGACAGCGACCGTCGCGAATCCACATCAGAAAATTGCGGTACCAGCAAAACGTCGTCGTACGTCAGTGCCACGTCCGGTCGGATCTTCATTGCCTTTTCCTCGATAATTTGACCTCCCGAATTATAATGCGGGAAGATGGAATTGCTTGCCTTGTCCCCTTTGGATGGGCGTTACCAGGACGACACGGCTCCGTTGCGGGATCATTTTTCGGAGCATGCCTTTCATCGAGCACGTATTCACCTCGAACTTGAGTATCTAAAGGCGCTTTCAGGTGCAGGCCTATGCCCATCGCCGGATCCATCGTGGGAGACATTCCACGAACCCGACGGAACGAAGATCGCCGAAATCGAAAAAACCACCCACCATGACGTAAAGGCCATTGAATATTACCTGAGAGAGCTCCTGCCGCGGGAATATCACCCATGGATTCACTTCGGCTTGACCTCCGAGGACATCAACAACCTCGCCATCGCAGTTGCCTTGAAGGAATCACGCGATCAGGTCATGCTGCCCGCGCTGGATGCGTTGTTGGACAGGGTTCGGAATTTGGCAGCCCAGCATCGCTCACTTCCCATCCTGGCGCGAACTCACGGGCAGCCCGCTGTACCTTCGACACTCGGAAAGGAAATGGCCGTTTACCTCGCCCGCCTCTCCAAATGCCGAAGCATACTCAAGGATCATGTGTTCGAAGGGAAACTTAACGGTGCTGTGGGTAACTTCAACTCCTTGAAAACAGCCTCACCCGAGGTTGATTGGATTTCTTTCAGCAAAGAATTTGCCTCACGCTTCGGTCTACAACCCAATCTGGTGACGACGCAGATTCTCCCGTACGACAATTGGATTCGATATTTCCTGGAAGTCGCTCTGGTAAACCGAATATTGATTGGCTACACGCAAGATATTTGGCATTACTTGAGCACCGGAATTTTATGCCAAAAAATCACGGAGTCTGAAATCGGCTCCTCCACCATGCCCCAAAAGGTCAACCCAATACATTTCGAGAATGCCGAAGGCAACCTTGGGATTGCCTGCGCGCTCATCACCCACTACTCGGAGAAATTGCTCATTTCCCGATTACAGCGAGATCTTTCCGATTCGACCATCCGGCGGACTTTCGGCAGTGCCCTTGGGCACTCACTCATCGCGTGGAAACAACTTGCGCGCGGCATCGATCGCCTTGAGGCGGATGCGGAAACCGCCAGTCGGGAACTGCAGAGTCATTGGGAGGTCCTGGGTGAAGCTGCACAGACCATCCTACGAGCCGCCCGGATGAGCGACGCGTTCGAATCCTTGAAATCTTTCATGCGAGGTAGGGTTTTTTCGGAAGCGGAGTTCAAATCCTGGATCGAATCGCTAGAGGTTGAAGAGGAAATCCGAGAACAGTTAAACAGCCTCACTCCCCAAAACTACGTTGGAGCGGCGGAAATCCTCACGGATATCGCGATCAGGGAATCTCAGACAGGGCTGAAATCAATGCAGGGACATTCTGGATTTCGAAATCAGGAGAGATCATGACGGTCACTGTGGTTGCCGGATGCCAGTGGGGAGACGAAGGCAAGGGAAAAATTGTAGATTATCTCGCCGCTCATGCGGATTATGTCGCCCGTTTCAACGGTGGTAACAATGCAGGCCACACCGTCATCAACGATCTCGGGACGTTCAAAATTCATCTCGTCCCGTCCGGAATCTTTTGCCAAAACACCGTTGGACTGATCGGCGGAGGCGTGGTGATCGATCCGGCGGTCCTGATCGAGGAAATCGAGCTGCTTCATCGCGCGGGATTGAGCCTCGAAGGGCGGCTATGGATTTCGCCTCGCGCGCACGTGATCATGCCCTATCACAAGATTCTCGATGGTTTGTATGAGGATGCAAAAGGCGCCGGCGCAACCGGCACAACCCGACGAGGAATTGGTCCTGTCTATGCGGACAAAGTAAGTTACAACGGGATCCGTTGGACCGATTTCAAGGGCGATACGTTCGAATCGCGGTTGAAAGTCCAGCTGGAAATCAAGAACAAGATCATTTCCGCCCTGGGTGGGGAAAAATTGAAATTCGAGGAAATTCGGGAGACTTATCGCGGGTATTATGCGATTATCCAGCCATTCCTTCGTGAGCTGTTTGGGATGGTTCAGGATGGATTGAGAGAGGGTAAGAATTTTTTGCTTGAACAGGCCATGGGTACGTTCCTCGATACGGATTGGGGAACATATCCCTTCGTTACCGCCTCGACCACCATCCCTTCGGCAGCCTCGGCCGGATTGGGAATCCCTCCGCGTGCGATCACGAAGATCGTGGGCGTGGTCAAAGCCTACACGACTCGAGTGGGGGCGGGACCTCTGCCAACAGAGATCAAAGACCCTGAATCGAAGGAATACAAAAAATTCTCCGAAACCGCTGCGACGACCGGTCGACCCCGACGGGCTGGATGGCTCGATCTGGAAGTCATCCGAACGGCATCCACCCTTTGCGGCATTACTGAATTGTGT
Organism: Chloroflexota bacterium; assembly: GCA_016866195.1. Lineage (GTDB taxonomy): Bacteria > Chloroflexota > Anaerolineae > Anaerolineales > Villigracilaceae > VGNF01. The sequence goes on from VGNF01000004.1 coordinate 30,868, forward strand.
TTGACGAAATTGGATATATTGAGCGGCTTGAAGAAGATCAGGATCGGCAGTGGTTACAAGCTGGAGAATCGTTCAGTCTCGTATCCAGATTTGGATACGGCCAGTCTGGGGATGGCAGAGGTCCTTTACGATGAGGCGGACGGATGGGCTGAAGATATCGCTCAAATTCGAGATTTCAACGACCTTCCCGAGTCTGCCAGGAATTACGTCAGGAGGATCGAATCGGCCGCAGAAAGACCGGTACGGTGGATCGGCGTCGGTCCTGAAAGGGAAGCCATAATTCATGTTGAGGAATAGGTTTGCTGCCCGCCGCTTCAGGCAGGATAGTATCCGCCAATTCCCCACAAGAACGAGATAAATGACACTCACCCTGCTGATCGTATCCCGTCAGGCGAAGGAATATCGCGCATTCTTCGAAGCGGCGCGTTTGCCGGAGCTTTCATTCAGCGATGAACCGACATCGGAAGTGGATATTCTTTTCGGCGAACCGGATCGAATTCGAAGCGCACTCCCATCCGTTCCGGCGCTGAGATGGGCTCAATCGAATTGGGCAGGCGTGGAACCCTTGCTCGAACCCGACGTTCGCCGCGATTACATTCTGACCAACGCACAAGGGGTGTTCGGAAAATTGATGGCAGAATTTGTATTCACCTATATCCTCGCCTACGAACGGAAGCTGATCGAGCGCTTTCAAGCGCAATCCTCCCTGAAATGGGACGACCGCAGGACGGGATCACCACGCCGTAAAACCCTCGGCCTGCTCGGGGTGGGCTCCATTGGTATGGAAATCGCGCGAACCGCAAAATTCTTCGAAATGCACGTCAAGGGGCTGACCAGGAAAAACGAAAACTGCCCTTATGTAGATGAGTATTACCACGGAAAGCCGGAAATCACTGGACTGGCAACTAACACGGATTACCTCGTCAGTGTTCTGCCTGCGACAAATATCACGCGCAGAATCATCGACAAGAATGTCCTGGCAGCTTTGCCAACTCACGCCTTGTTTTTCAATGTCGGGCGAGGATCTGCTGTCGACGAATCCGCACTCATCGACGCGCTGCGGCAGAAAAAGCTTGCAGGCGCAATCCTGGACGTGTTTGACCGTGAACCACTTCCGGCCGGGCATCCGTTTTGGAAGACACCCAACCTGACCCTGACCTTCCACACCGCCGCCCCGAGCTTGGTGGAGGATATCGGTGCGTTGTTTATCGAAAATTATCAACTTTTTCGAGCAGGTCAACCCGTCAAGTATCAGGTTGATTTTGAGCGCGGATATTAAGCCTGGGAAGAAATCATGACAGTTTCAATTGAAGACATTCGCGCCGCAGCGGAACGAATCCGTCCATACATCCATCGCACACCCGTCCTGACCAACGAAAGCTTGAATCGACGAACGGGATCAAAAGTGTATTTGAAATGCGAGAACATGCAGAAAGTCGGGGCGTTTAAGTTTCGGGGCGCATGCAACGCAGTTTTCACCTTAAGTGAAACCGAAGCCAGACAAGGAGTTGCCACACACTCTTCCGGGAATCACGCGCAAGCGCTGGCACTGGCAGCCCGATTGAGGGGCGTTCCGGCGCACATTGTCATGCCGCAGAATGCCCCACAAGTCAAAAAGGATGCAGTCGCTTCCTACGGCGGCAAAATCACCTATTGCGAGCCGACCCTTGAAGCACGGGAATCGACCCTTGCCGGAATCGCCGCGAATACCGGTGCGACGATCGTCCACCCGTACGATAATGAACTTGTGATTGCCGGCCAGGGTACATCCGTCCTTGAATTTCTGGAGGAGGTTCCCGGTCTGGATGTGGTCATCACGCCGGTTGGCGGTGGAGGATTATTGAGCGGAACATCCATTGCCGCTTCAGAGTCCCGCAGGGGAATCCGCATCATCGGAGCCGAGCCCGAAATGGCAGATGATGCCTATCGCTCATTGAGAGAAGGACGAATTTTACCGTCTATTAATCCGAAGACGATTGCCGATGGCCTGCTAACCTCCCTGGGTCATTTGACGTATCCGATCATCAGAGCGCGGGTCGGGG
>VGNF01000005.1 GCA_016866195.1 Chloroflexota bacterium
GGGGAGATCATCTTCACATCACTGTTCTGCTTCAATTCGGACATCCGCGCTCATTCCCCAGCGCAGTCGCTGAGGCTGCTCATCGAAGGCAATTGTCACAGTGTACACGACATCGCCGCCAATGGTTTCCGAGATTCGGGCAATGTCCATCACGCGTCCGGGGAATTCCTGATCGAGCGCCTCCACATAGATGGTTGCAGTCTGACCGATCCTCACTGCAGGGATATCCTTCTCGCTCAGGTCTGTGGTTTCCACCTGGTATGCCGAGAGATCCCCCATGATCACGACGACCTGACCGGGATTGGCATATTCCGCCGGTGAGATATCCACCTTGGCCACCGTTCCATCGAACGGAGCCCGCAATACAGCCTGATCCAAATGTGCTTGAGCAATTTCCACGCCCGCCTGCGCGCGGTCGATGTTCGCCTGGGCGGCATCGAGTCGTTCCTGCGAGGCTCCCACCTCAATGGTGCGCCGCAGGTATTTGAGCGTGGTGGATTGCGTGACGACGTTGGCTTCCGCCTCTGCGACACGCGCTTCCAGGACGGTCGTATCCAACTCGACCAGCGGCTGCCCGGCGGTTACTTCATCGCCTGCCAGCACTTCAACAGATTTGACGATCCCGCCACTGGGAAAGCTTAATTCAATGGATCGAACTGGAAGCACCACTCCTGCCGCGGTGACGCTCCCGCCCCCGGATTGTGAATCCGTGGCAGTATCGATCGAAACAGTGGGGATCACAGCCGGAGAGGCTGGAGTACCGCACGAGGACGAACCCAGTAAGATCATCCCCATCCAAATCCATGGAATCCTTTTCATCTCGTCCAGTCTCCTGAGCCCTAAGCCTTCTCGCCCGTGTCCTTGACCACCAAGCCATCCTGCAAGGTGACCACCCTCTTGGCATATTGGATCACGCGTGGATCGTGCGTAGCAAAGATAAAAGTGGTGCCGGTTTCCTTGTTGAGTCTTTCCATGATTTCCATGACCTGCTTGCCATTTTCCGTATCCAGGTTCGCGGTGGGTTCGTCCGCCAAAACCAGGGTGGGTTTGGGCGCCAGAGCCCTGGCAACCGCCACGCGTTGCTGCTCGCCGCCGCTAAGTTGATCCGGGCGGTTGTTTGCGCGATCTGTGAGATCCACAGCTTTGAGCAACTCCAGCACACGCGCATGACGTGCACTCGGGGAATGTCCGTTCAGCAATAAGGGCATCTCGACATTTTCACTGGCGGTCAGCGTCGGGATCAGCGCAAAGAACTGGAAGATGAATCCGATCGTCCCGCGCCGCATGTCAGCACGCTGATTGCGGTTGAGTTTGGTGACATCCCTCCCGTTGATAACAACCAGTCCGGAAGTGGGCTGGTCGAGACAGCCGATCATTTGAAGCAGGGTGGTCTTTCCAGACCCGGAGGGTCCGACGAGGGCCGTAAATTCTCCGCTGGCGATGGTCAGGTTGACGCCGCGCAATGCCTGGGTCTCGACTTTCCCCACCCGATACACGCGGGTGACATTTTCGATATTTACGACTTCCATGTTGTTCTCCTATTTTTCCGCGCGCAGGGCTTCGACCGGCGGCATGCGCGAAGCCATGATCGCCGGGTAAAGTCCTGCCAGTATCGTGGCCACGAAGGTCATGATGGTCAGGTTGATCAGGTTTTCCATCGTCAATTTGGCATAGACGGTATCGGTGATGGCAATTCCGCTCAAGCCCATGTTGCCGACATAGAATCCGTTGACATTGAAATACATTGTCCCAAGCACACCGATGATCAGGCCCATGATCACACCGCCAATTGCCAGCAGGGATGACTCCGCAAGGAACAACGCCAAAATGCGGCCGCCCCGCATGCCGATGGCGGAGAGGATGCCAATCTCACGCGTGCGTTCATAGACCGACATGATCAGTGTGTTGATGATGACCGAAACGGAAATGGCCAGGATGATCAAATACAGAAAGCCGATGTAACTCTGCGCCAGATCCTCCCATTCGACGAACAGGGTATTCAAATCCTTCCACGTCTTGACTTGCAGGCTGGAGGACACGCTGAGCGCAGGCGCAACGGTGTCCGTCATCGAAGTCTCATCGAGCAGTACAAAAATCGTGCTGGCGTGATTCTCCGTCCGCGTCAATGCCTGCGCTTTGGCAAGCGGCAGGAAAACGGTCGCGCTGTCGAACCCGTAGGTGTTGGTCGTATAGATGCCCTTCACGGTCAGGATTTGTTCTTGAACATTGCCATCTGCGGTATTGAGTGAGAGTCCGACGTTATCACCAACTTTCAAGTTCAATTTTTCCGCCATGGGTCTGCCGATCAGCACGGCGTCGCGGTCCTCCGGACTGAGGTATTGTCCGCTGATAACCCCTTCGCGGTACGGGTCACTCGCCGGTGACAGCGGATCGATACCCGTGATTTTTGCTCCCGCCGATTGCGTTCCCGACGAGAGGAATCCAGTGGCATATAAACGCGGCGTCGCGGCTTTGACCTGATCGACCGCGGCGATCCTGGTGCTGATTTCCTCCGGATTGGGGACCAGGTCCTCCCACTTGAGACTCGTTTTGTTTTCATCGTACGACGCCGCGCGGATTTGGATATGGCCGCTTTGCAGTCGAATGGCATTTTCCAGCGCGCCGCCCATCTCGCCCTCCACCACGGACGCCAGCAGGATCAACAGTGCGAGTCCGCCGCCCACTGCCAGGGCGGAAAAGAAGGAGCGCCGGCGGTTGCGGCCCAAGTCACGATATGCCATTTTTAGAATTTGCAGCATGACTCACCTCATACAAAATGCAGGGCTTCGGCAGGTTCGCGCCGCCCGGCTTCGGCGGCAGGGATGAGCGCCGCCAGGGCGGAAATGATCACGATCATTGAAACACGCATCGGCAGCATCTCTACACCCCACGTAGGATAGATTCGGCTTTGCACAATCGCCAGATAACTCGCAGCCCCGGACATGTTGCCAAAGTCGAGCCCGACTTTCATCAAGTAGCCGTTGATCCCCAGCCCGAGGACAATTCCCGCTGCGGTGCCGACCAGCCCGATCATCGTCCCTTCGAGGATGAACAGCAGGGAAATCTGGTTTGGCTTGAGACCCATCGCGCCAAGAACCCCAATTTCACGCGTCCGTTCATAGACCGCCATCAAAAGCAGGTTGAGAATGCCCACGCCGGCAATGGCGATGATGATGACGCTGAACACGTTCATCACACCGGTCTTGGTATTGATCGTGGAGGCGAGTTCCGGGTAATTGGCCTGGAACGATTCGATCTCATAACCCGGCAGCGCGGGTTTCATTGCATCGATCACAATACTCTCCTGGCCGAGCCGGTCGATGAAGATTGCCACCTCGGTGGCCCCATTCACTTCGTACAGCGTTTGTGCCTCTCGAAGCGAGATGTAAACGTCCTGCTTCTCCATGTCTGCCAGGCCCAGATCGTAAATACCGACAATCGTCATCGTCCGTTGACGCATCTGCTCGTGCTGGGAACTCCCAACCATCGTAATTCGATCGCCAACAGTCACACCCATCGCATCGGCAAGGCCCTTGCCAATCAACACACTGTCAAGATCATCGCTGGTGAGATTACGACCTTCCTTGACATTCTGCCCGATGATGTTGACTTGGGGTTCCTTTTCAGGTTCCACGCCAATGATGCCCACCGAAAACGCTCCCTCGCGGCTGGTGACCAATCCGCCGGTTTTAATGCGCTGCGTGGCGGCTAACGTCAGCGAATTTTCCTCCGCAGCCTTGACCACCACTTGCGGATCGGCAAGCGGGAACAGCGGATTCGAATTTGCCTCGGCGCGGTAACCTTCGGCATGGACTTGAATGTTGCCGCCCAATACTTTCACGGCGTTGCCGTAGATCGCGTCGGTCCAGCCATTGATCAACCCGTCATACCACATCATCAATGCCAGCGTCATCGACATGGCCAGGACAATGATGACGGTGCGGCGTGTGTGACGCCAGATGTTGCGCCAGGCGAGACGCAGGTATAGTTTCATTCCCAAACTCCTTAAACCTGTTGGCGAGAAAAATCAGGGTAACGTTCGCGCCATTTGGCAACCGCCGCTTGAAACGATTCAACCAGCAGGTCGGACCATTCGATGGATCTCTCCATGCGGACCCGAGCGGAATCCCCGGCTGGCAACGCAGCCAACCCCTGTTCAGCCAGCTTTTTGAACATCATTGCGGATTGAATTCCCACCTGCATGCGCTGTTCCAACGCGGCTTCCGAAAAAATGTATTGAGTAGTGCGGTGATGGAGAGCCGACGTCCTTTCAATCATTCCGCTGCCGGTCAGCGCGCGCATATTGGTCGAAATACTGGCACGGCTGATCTTCAATATCCGTGCAATCTCATCCGCGGAGAGGGGCTCGTGCGCCACCATCAGCAGACCAAGGATCCTCCCGCCGATGCGCGGAATGCCCTGATTCTCAAAGTACATGCCCATGCCTTCAATGAAGCGCGTCAGTTCCGGGCTGAGATTCAGCAATTTATCTCGATGGGAAGGGTCGGCATTTTCCATGAGTTTTTTAGAACCGACCAAGAGTCTATTCCTTTTATTAATTTCAGTCAATACTGAAATTAATAAAAGGGTATGAATATTTGCTGGTTACCGCCTAGACCTCCCCACGATCTAGTCGAGGTTTCCTTCTTAATGAGGCAAACCTTCCGATCCACTTCACCACCAGCCCCGCCCGCCAGAAGGCGACGGCGGCCATACCATGGGCCAAGACTGCAAAGAGGGGCGGCTTTTCCAGCGTGTAGTACATCCAGCACTCGCGGGTGGTGCCCCAGAGTTCGAGAAAGTAACCCAGTCCGGAACCCGCAATGAAGGTCAGCAGGGCAATACGATGGTCCGTCGGAGTAAAGATGAGCAGGAGGCACAACGCGAGCGAGAGCCAGGTGAAGGACTTGTCAAAAGTTGGGGCAACAAAGACCAGCATCAGGATTAGGAATGAGGCGAAGGTCAGCCAGTAGAGAGTCCTGAAATTTATCACGAAGGAATCAAGAGCTGCGAAGAAATTCCCTTTAAATTTCTTGGTGTTCTTGATAGTCAAAAAAGATAACACGCGTGTGATGCGGTCGATCGAAAGCGACGCGATCGGCCAGGCCGGGATGATCCACAGCGGCGGGCGTTCGGCCGTGTAATAGTGCCAGAGATTGGTCTGGGTTCCCCAGGATTCGATCGCCAGGCCGCCACACACTCCGACAAAGACGATCAAAAGATCCGTATTGAGATGTGCACGCACCACGATCGTAGCGGACATGAAAAGAAACACGCCGATCAGCAGCCAGTCCATGTACAGCCACCCCCGACCGTCCCAATCCACAAACGCCAGGTACTCCTCGGCGAGCGGCCACCAAACATAGACAATCAGGAAGATTGTGAGGAAGAATCCTCCAAGCAGGATGGAGGAATCACGCGTCCAGAATTTCGGCCGGATATTTTCCATTTCCACATCAGGCATTATATCGTTGTTATTTCATCAGGATGGATGAAATACAAACCACCTGATCCGAATTCGTCATCCCTCACACATGTTTGATTTTTCGAGGGTATAATGCGTGATTATCGTGCGGGGCGGTTGATCTTTTGAACCCCCGGCGATTTCATCACAAGATTTTCGAAAGGATATGGGAATGGGTCTCTTCAATACAATTCTCGAAAAACTCGGCCTGGCCGGAAAGGAAAAGGAGAAACCGGCCGCTGAAAAGCCCGCGTCGGTTTCCGGAAGTGCCGGCGTGGCTGCCAGGGAAAAGCCCGCCATGGACAAGGGAGAGCGCGATAACCTCGCCAAGCCTGCTCCCAAAGCGATCTCGGAAGTGGACGTGGTCAAGAAACTCGAACAGCTGGGCAAGGATTCAGGCCTGGATTGGAAGGTCTCCATCGTGGACCTGCTCAAACTGCTCAAGATCGACAGCAGCCGCGAAGCGCGCAACGAACTGGCCAAGGAACTCGGCTGCCCGGAGAACCTGATGAGCGATTCGGCCAAGATGAACACCTGGCTGCACAAGGAAGTGCTGCGGAAGATCGCCGCAAACGGCGGGAACATTCCGAAGGAATTGCTCGATTAACGATAGCGAAAATTCATGAACACGGCTCAAGCTCAAACGAGTTATTGCCGGTAAGACGTTTGTTTGCTTCCACCCAAAAACCTCCTCCGCATCCGCGGGGGAGGTTTTTATCAGGGACATGATGCAATTTCAGGCTTTTTCCCGTCAATTGTGGAAGAGCTCCTGTGTGTGAAATGTTAGAATCCTCAAGGATGAGCCGGTGAATCCATGAAGCGCGCGGACGAACTACGAATCCACATCGCCCTGTTCCTGCTTTCAGCCGCCACGTTGACCTTTGAGATCAATCTGACGCGATTGTTCTCCGTTGCGCAGTTCTATCATTTCGCCTTCATGATCGTCAGCATCGCCCTGCTCGGATTCGGCGCCAGCGGGACGGCGCTGGCGATCTTTCCCTCCCTGCTCCTGGCCCAACCCTCACAGCGTCTGACCCAACTGGCCGCGGCGACCGGGATCAGCATGCTGGCCGGCTTCCTGCTGATCAACCACCTGCCCTTCGATTCATTCAGCATCGCCTGGGATTCCAGACAGGTGGTCGTGCTCATTCTGCAATACCTCGCGCTGGCGCTGCCATTTTTCTTCAGCGGGATGGCGCTCGGATTTTTATTGGCCGTTTTTCCACAGGCTGCCGGCAAAACGTACGCAGTCAACCTGCTCGGCTCGGCGGCCGGATGTGCGATCGCGCTGGCGGCTCCTCCCCTGTTGGGCGGGGAGGGATTGGTCACGTTAAGCATTGCCTTGGCGGCGTCCACTGTACTATTTTCTTCCGGGGGCACCCGTTCGTTCAAGCAGTTTCCAATAGTGATTCTAATTCTTTTGTTCGCCCTGGCTTGCACTGATCTGGGATTGCGGATCTCCGGCAGACCCTCCTTTGCGTTCCTTGACCTGCGTCTCTCCCCCTATAAAAGTCTGTCTTATGCCCTGCAACAGCCGGGATCCACCGTGATCCATCGCCGTTGGAATGCCTACTCGCGCGTGGATGTGGTGCGCAGCAGCGGGATTCACTCCCTGCCCGGGCTCAGTTATCGTTATCTCGGCCCGCTGCCGGAAATGGACGGTTTGCTTTGGGATGGGGACGACCTGAATCCGATATTCCAAACATCCCCTGAGCCTTCTGCCATGGATCACCTTACGAGTGCTGTTGTATTCCATTTGCGACCGGGTGCCAATACCCTCGTCCTCCAACCCCGCGGCGGGCTGGACATCTGGACCGCACTTGCGCTTGGCTCAAAGCACGTCACTGCGGTTGAGGTCAATCCCCTGATCGTCGATGCCGTACCTCTCTACGAGGACGCGCGCGTCCAGGTCCAGGTGGAGTCGGATCGCAGCTTTCTGAACCGCTCATCCTCGCAATACGATGTGATCCTCCTGTCGCTTATCTCATCCTATCACCCGGTGAGATCCGGCGCGTACGCCCTCGCCGAGGATTATCGCTATACTGTCGAGGCCTTCCGGAAAATACTGGAACGCCTGACTCCCGATGGGCTGCTGGTCGCCACGCGCTGGCTGCAGGATCCTCCCAGCGAGGACCTGCGCCTGTTCGCGCTCGGGGTCACCGCCCTGGAAGAAAAAGCCATGGATCCACACACCCACATCGTGGCTTTCCGCGGCTACAACACGGCCACTGTCCTGCTAAAAAACGGCGCGTTCACCTTGGATGAAATGTCTTCGATGCGCGCCTTTCTGGCCGCGCGCGCCTTCGATCTGTCGTACGGACCCGGCGTGGAGCTGCAGGAAACCAACCTGTACAACATCCTTCCCGTTTCAAAATACCACGTAGCCTACGAGCAACTGCTGGAAGCGGACCCCCGCGAGGAATTTTTCAAAGACTACGAATACGATGTGCGTCCGCCCACCGATGACCATCCTTTCTTCGGGCATTATTTCAAGTGGGTCCAGGCTCCACGCGTGGTTGCCGAATTTGGGCGCGCCTGGCAGCCTTTTGGCGGTGCCGGCTATTTTGTGATTGCCGCTCTGCTCATCCTGGCATCATTGCTCGCGTCGGTCCTGATCCTGCTGCCGTTATGGTGGAAACGCAGGCGTCGAAACGCGGCCGCATATTTCCCCCTGCGGGATCTCTTCTATTTCGGCCTGCTGGGATTGGCATTCCTGTTCGTGGAAATTCCCCTGGTTCAAAAATTCATCCTTTTCCTCGGAAATCCCGCCTATTCCTTCACCATGGTATTGTTCTCCCTGTTATTCGCCTCCGGAATCGGGAGCCGCATGAGCCGGCGAATTCGATTGCCGCTTTCACTTGGTCTGCTCGTTCTGTTGATCCTGATCACACCGTTAATGCTCCCCCGACTCACAGACTGGGCACTGGGGTGGCCTCTGTCCGCGCGGCTCGGCCTGACTGCGCTCGTCCTTTTCCCGCTTGGTTTCCTGATGGGTATACCCTTTCCGGCAGGCATTCAGCGGATCGGAAGGGGCACAGATGTCGCATGGGTCTGGGCGGTTAATGGCGCGGCGTCCGTGATCGCCTCCATCCTTTCGGCCATGCTGACCTTGAGCTTCGGATTCAATTGGGTGTTCAGGCTTGGCGGGCTGTGCTATGCGGGTGCATGGCTCACGGTGTGGAAGTCGCCTCGACCGCGTGCCGCTCCACGCCGGCACCGGTGAATTCCACAAAGATCACTCCGCCCATGTTATAGGCGGTCAGATCCCCATTCTCCTTCACAAACTTCCACAGGCTTTGATACCACCCCACAGGACCCATGGGGATCACAAGCCGGCCGCCCTCCACCAATTGATCCGCCAGCGGCGCGGGCAGGTGATCCGGCGCGGCGGTGACGATGATGGCATCAAACGGGGCATATTCCGGCCAGCCGTAATACCCATCCCCTTGTTTGATATGAACCTCGGCATAACCCAATGCCTTCAGGCGCGTCGAGGCGGTCTCTGCCAGTTCGGGAACTATCTCGATGCTGTACACATCAACAAATCCGAGTTCAGCCAGGACCGCCGCCTGATAACCGGAACCGGTACCGATCTCCAGCACCTTTTCGCCGGGCTGCAACTCCAGCAGTTCGGTCATCCAGGCCACAATATATGGCTGGGAGATGGTCTGTCCATATCCGATGGGGAGCGGATGATCGTCATACGCCTGATCAAGATAATCCGCCGGAACGAATTCATGGCGCGGTACGCTGCGCATCGCCCGCAGCACATCCTCGTTCGTGATGCCCGCCGCAACAATGGATTTTTCCACCAGTTCGAGCCGCGCCTGGGTGAATGACTCATCGTTGAAGTCCGCGAGGAACGGCGTTTCAGACGGAAGAATTACCTCAGAGGGGACCGGCGTCACCGGCATTTGCGCAGCCTCACAGCCGAGGGAGGCAAAGGTCAGGATGACCGGTATAACCCATGCACATGCAAGTTTCATGTCAGGCCTGCTTGCCGATAATAAATCCTTGTGGATCCACTTCCTCCCGCAGGATGCGCAGTTCCGCCTCCGTGGGTTCGGGCGTAACGGGAAGCGGATCTGCGAACAACATCTTAAAGTCCGTGTTGTCGACCACATCCTGCCGGCTAACGCCCGGGTGAAGGCTTTCCGCCTGCATCCGTTTCGACTGCGGATGAAAACCGATCAGTGCCAGTGTTGTGATCACCTTGTAGGGACCGCCCCCGGCGGGCAGGCCGGCCGCCTCGCGGGCTCCCGGCCCGGTCAAATACCCCGGTGTCGTGAGGAAATCGAGCCTGCGCACGAAGCGCCGCTGGTCGTGCGGGGTGATGACCAGCGTTTTCCAGCACAACGAGGCTAGGTCATTCGCACCGCCGCTGCCCGGCAATCGGACCTTGGGATGCTGAAAGTCGGTACCGATCATGGAGGTGTTGATGTTTCCGTACATATCGATCTGCGCGCCGCCCAGGAATGTGTAATCCACCAGGCCGCGCTGGCAGGATTCCATGATCTCGTCCATGCTGCTGTGCATGATGGCCCCGGTATGGGTATAGGAATCAGCCACAGAAACAGGCAGCTTGATCAGCGTGGGAGCGATGCTGCCCGCCTCGAACATGACGATCAGGTTCGGAGCCGTGGTCTTCTGCGCCAGCATGGCCGCGGCGAGCGGCATGCCGGTTCCGATCACGGCGGTCTTCCCGTCCTCCAGTTGACGGGCTGCCACACAGACCATCAACTCCATCAGGTTGTACCGGGGATTCGCTTCTGACATCCCGCCTCCGCTCAGCGTTTTAATGGTTCCATCTCCCCAAGTTCGCCCATGCGCGTTTCGCCGCCTTTCAACTCCAGATATTCCTGAAAGTCCCGCGTGCCAAAAATATATTTATCCAGAAAGGCCTGCAACCCCGCCTCGTCCTTTTCGACCTCCAGCCATTCCGCCAGATGATCTTCATCGGAATAGTATTCGTACGGCATGTTTCCGGGGTAACTTCCATAGCGCACTTCGCAGACCGCGTCCACCAGCCAGTAGGGGATGGAGGTTCGCGAGGGATTAGCCCGAATCTCCTCGGTGCTGACGATCCGTTCGGTCGTAACGATCAAACGTTTGCACGCCCGAGCCATGTCATGATCGGCGATATCGATCCCATCGACCTGTGAATTCCCGTATTGGTCCGCACGATGAACATGAATGACACCGACATCTGGAAAGAGCGCCGGTATGGCCAGCAGTTTTTGCCCTGTAAAAGGACAGGTCATCTCCTTTGCAGCGCTGTAGCGAAACACATCCGTACCGAGCACAGAACGCGCCGGCAGGAAGGGCAATCCCATGGCGGCAGCCTTGTACCGCCATCCGAGAGTGGCATTGCTCCACTCAGTCATGCGGACCGCCCCGCTCTCAAGATAGCGGCGCGCATTGGGGGAAAGGCCGCGCCGCTCCAGACCCACCACATAGGCGATGTCACAGCGATCGATGCATTTGCCGGCAACCAGGATTTGAAAATCATGTGTGGCCGTATGTCCGGACAATCCCAACCGCGTTTTTCGCTGACGGACGATCTCATGCAGCACCGCGGTCGAGATGCGCACCCCGCCAAACCCGCCGGAGGCAAAATAAGCCCCGTCGTGTACAAATCGACTCACCGCCTCACGAACGGTCATACGCTTGTCGATGAGGGCGCGGGATTTTTGGGCAAAGAAAGCCCGCGCCGCCTCCACATCGGGCGACGAAAACAGTTCACCCTGGGGTACGATGGATTCTCCTGATTCGAGCATGTCACCTCCGTAAGGAGAGTCTTAGCATATTCCAAGGGCTAATCATACACCTTCTCACCCTCTACATTCGCATTGAGGGCATCCGCTTCGACCTCCCGCGCGCCCGGTTCAGACGCAAGCAATTCACGGAAGTACTCGTGCTGGATGACGAGATTCATGATCTCGTTCGTGCCGGTCCAGATGGTCATCAGACGCGCGTCCCGCAGCATCCGCTCGATGGGAAAGACGTTGGTGTAACCGATCCCGCCCAGGATCTGCATGGCATCGTTGACCACAGCCCAGGCGGTCTCCGTGGCGAACTTCTTCGACTCGGAAACCATGCGGCGGATGTAGGGGGAATTCTCCTCCAGATCTATTTCGCGTGCCGTCTGATGGACAAGCGCACGCGCAGCATCCAGGTGAGTCAGGCTCTCCGGGGCCTTGAAACTGACCCCTTCGAAATCGCGGATCCTCTGTCCAAAAGCTTTTCGACGGTCGGCATATCGCGCCGCGATCTCCAGGGCGGCGCGCGCCAGGCCAAGCGCCCCGGCGGCGCTGGTCATGCGTTCGGGGATCATCATCTGGTTGAATACCTCGTACGCGCCGTGCTCCTGACCGATGAGATTCTCCACCGGCACTCTCACGTTTCGGAAAAGGACCCGGCCCGTCCCACCGCCGCGCGTCCCCATCAGTCCATATACATGCTGGACCTCCAGATCCTCTCCCCGCTCGACCAGCAGCGCGCTGATGGCTCTGTGACCGGCCGCCTGTGGATCCGTGCGCGCGTAGACCATAAACAAATCTGCGCCCTCCGCTCCGACGATGAAGCGCTTTTGACCATTCAGAATGTAGTGATCGCCCTCGCGCCTGGCCGTGGCTGTCGCCCCGAAGAAATCCGATCCGCCGCGCGGTTCGGTCAGCGCCTCGGCAACGGTCAGCTTCCCCTCCAGGATCGGTTTTTTTTACCTTTCCTTTTGTTCGCGCGAACAAAAGACATGGATCGCCTCGCCAACGATGGAGGGCAGCGAGAACAGACACGCCAGGCTGGACCCCAGCACACCGATCTCCTCCAATGCCAGCACCTCATGCGACCAGTCCAGCCCGCGGCCTCCCCATTCCTGCGAGAAGCGCAATCCCAGCAGGCGGTGCTTCGCAAGCGCATGGACGTACTCCCGCGGGTAACGCACCTTATCCGCATCCAGATCGAGCAGCAATTGAGGCACGACCTGTTCACGCGCGAAAGCGCGCGCTTCGTCACGCAGGCTGCGCTGCCCCTCCGTCAGAATCGCATCCGACATTTCTTCACCTGCCTTTCCTTCGAACATGATGTATCAACTCCTCCAGATTCCGCCTTTCCGTTTCCGGGGGAGACTCGGCTGCATATCCCAGAGGAAGGATAACCAGCGGTCGATGAGATGGCGGCGTGTGGAGGATTTTTCGGACCTGCCCCTCATCGAACGCGCCCACCCAAACCGAGGACAATCCCAGCGCGGTGGCAGCGAGCATGGCAAACGTACAGGCGATGGTTGCATCCTGGAGGCAATACAAGTCCATTCCCCGCCTGCCATACTTCCCTGCGGACCGTTCCGCGTGTGCAAAAAAGACAAGCACCACCGCAGCCTGGCTGATGAATTCCTGGTCAAGCGCGGCAGCCGCCAGAGCAGTTTTGCCCTCCTCCTCATCTACAACATAGATCTCATACGCCTGCAAATTTCCCGCCGATGGCGCACGCCTGGAGGTCTCCAGAATTTTCTCCAGAGCCCGCGGTTCGATCGGCTGCGGACGGTAGGCGCGTATCGAGCGGCGTTCCTTGATCACTTCGAAGAATTCCATGGGCTTCCTTTCCCGGAAACAAAGCTGGAAGCGCCTGGTGCCAAAACGAACGTGAGTAACCGGCGGACCAGGCGCGGAGCTATCATTTATCCATAAGTTTCATTATAGGCATCCAATCGCATTATTCAAGTGCATTCTTTCCATCTTCGCCGGTGTCCTCCAAGCTGGATCCACCCCTAAACAAACCGCCGTGAGCCAGTCGAAATTGACATTTCCTCCCCCCTCGTCTACACTTTCTTCGAGGTCGCAAAGGGTTTGCGCGCGCGGTCATCGGATAATCCAAACCATGAAACGAACCGATTCGCTGATCATACTCCTGCTGTTTATCTCTTCCCTGGCACTCTATTTGCGCACGCTCGCGCCCGGGTTGCTGTTCGGCGATTCGGCGGAATTCCAGACCATCGCCTACACGCTGGGCATGGGGCATCCGACCGGCTACCCGGTGTATGTCGTCCTCGCCAAAATGGCGACCCTCGTACCCATTGGGGAAATTGCCTATCGAGTAAACCTGTTATCGGCATTTTCGGCGTCGCTCACCGTGTCGCTGTTGTATATGATCATACGCACGCTCGGTCCACGACCGGGCGCGGCGTTTCTCCCTTCCATCACGTGGGCGCTCGTTCCGCTTTTCTGGAAATACGCCTGCATGGCAGAGGTGTACAGCGTATCCATGGCATGCCTCGCCATGATACTTTTTACCGTGCTTGCATGGTCGAAATCAAAAAATACGGTCTGGCTGTTCGCCGCCGGAACGCTCGGCGGCTTAAGCCTGGGTCTTCATGCGATGATTGCGCTTCTTTTCCCCGCGATCCTGCTTTATCTTGGTATCACACCAGCGTCCTCGAAGGAGCGCTGGATGGACAGAGCGAAAGCGATAATGCTCGGTGGAACGGCGGGAATCCTCATCTTCCTAACCCTCTTTCTCCTCCTGGATCAACGGAATTCCCCAGCCGGATACTACAACTCGGTGGTGATTCCCTCCCTGAGCGCCTGGGAAATGAAGCCGGCGGATTTTGATTCTCCCTGGGAACGATTTGCATTTCTCTTCTTTCCCCCTCAATTTCGAGGTCAATTCGGTGCTCTCCCCTTTCCAGATGCGATCAACCGCTTAAAGGATTTCGTCTTTAATAACGCATCCCTGCTTATGTTCGGAACGATTGGGTTCATCTCCTTCCATCAATCCGATCCAAAGAAGCCCGGGCTTATTCATTTACGCTGGTTAATGCTTGCGGCTCTTGTCCTGTACACAGCCTTTGCCGTTTCGTATGACGATTTCAGCTATCCCGTTTACCACCTCCCATCCATCCTGGTCCTGGCCATCCTCGCCGGGCTTGGTCTTCAGAGACTGGGCGATCTTGGGAAACCCCTCGGGGGATCACGATCCGCTGTAATCACCTTCGCAATCGCCCTAATCTATCTCCTCAGCCTTCGTCATCTTTGGGCTGAGGTGCCCCGAGCATGGCAGGATGGGATTCCCCCCGGGCTGCAATACAGGGAGTTGCTCAGTTTTCGTTTCCCCGGAATCAACCGTCTCAACGCGGAAAGAACGGTGAACCACGTCGAAGATAACGCGGTCATCTTCACCGATTGGGACCGGTTATATTCCCTGTATTACGTCTCTCATGTCCTCCAGGGGCGGATATCGCTGGACTTTCATCAAATCAATCCACAAAAAGACCAATATCTGCCTGGCGAATCGATGATCGCCTATATCGATGAGAACCTCGACCACCGTCCGCTGTATTTCACCAGATACCCGGCCTCGCTGGAATCCCGCTACCAGATCATCGCAGTTCGACCGGAGTTGTATCAGGTAAAGAGGAAGTGATTGCCGGCTGCATCTTTCCCCCTGAAGAATTCGATCCAGCTTCATGAAAAATTGACAATTCCACATCCCTCGTCTACACTTCGTCGATATGTTAGCCCGCGTGTTTTCCTGTGCTGTGATCGGCATTGAGGGCGTGATCGTCGAGGTGGAGGTGGATTACACCAACGGCCTGCCCGGAGTGACGATCGTCGGTCTGCCGGATGCGGCGGTGGTGGAAAGTCGCGAGCGCGTGCAGACCGCGATCAAGAATGCAGGCTTGCATTTCCCCCGTCATCGTATCGTGGTCAATCTCGCGCCGGCGTCCGTCCGCAAGGAGGGACCGGCCTACGACCTGCCCATCGCCCTGGGGGTCATCCTGCTCGCGGATTACCTGCCGCACGAAGTCCTCGACAGGACTCTTGTGGTCGGTGAACTTTCACTGGATGGGATCGTGCGTCATACGCGCGGTGTCCTTCCGATGGCAGCAACTGCGCGCAAGGAGGGATACACGCGCATCTTCGTCCCCGAAGTGGATGCGGCGGAAGCGGCGCTCATCCCGGACCTCGAAGTCATCCCTGTCAAATCGCTTGCGGACCTTTACGAGCATCTTTCCGGCCGTCGGAAGATCGAACCCTTTCAATCCGCTCAGAATGAAATTGAGGATCTAATCGTTCCCACCGATTTCAACGAAATCAAGGGCCAGGAACATGTCAAGCGCGCGCTGGAGGTGGCTGCCGCCGGTGGACATAACGTGCTGATGGTCGGTTCGCCCGGCGCCGGAAAGACATTGCTCGCGCGCGCCCTGCCGGGCATTCTGCCTGAAATGAGCATCGACGAATCGCTGGATGTCACGCGCATCTATTCGGTGGCGGACCAACTCCCGGCGGGCACACCGCTCATCCGCCACCGCCCGTTTCGTGCACCGCATCATACGATCAGTCACGCGGGGCTCGTGGGCGGAGGCAATATCCCCAAGCCCGGAGAAATTTCCCTCGCACATCGCGGCGTTTTGTTTTTGGATGAGTTTCCCGAGTTCGGCACGCGCGTGCTCGAAGTGATGCGCCAGCCGATGGAAGACAAGGTTGTCACCATCAGCCGCGCCAAGGGATCGCTGACTTTCTCTGCAAACTTCCAGTTGATCGCAGCGATGAATCCGTGCCCTTGTGGATATTACGGCGACGCTTTGAAACCCTGCACTTGTGCACCGGCCATGGTGACGAAATATCAAAAGCGCATCTCCGGTCCGCTGCTTGACCGCATCGACATCCACATTGAGGTGCCGCGTGTGGATTATGAAAAGTTGAGCGGGGATCGTTTGGGGGAATCCTCAACGAACATTCGCGCACGCATTCAAGCTGCGAGAAACATTCAGCGGAACCGATTCACGAATCCCGATTCCCGAAGCTCCGATATCGTCTGCAATGCGGACATGCGCGTGGCCGAGGTGCGGAGGTTCTGCAAACTGGGGGACGAAGGCCAGAGCCTGATGCGTTCGGCCATGGCGCAGTTGAATCTATCGGCGCGCGGTTATCACCGCATCCTGAAGCTGGCGCGCACGATCGCGGACCTGGCAGGGAGCGAGGAGATCCAGTCCACGCATTTGGCGGAAGCGTTGCAATACCGTCCGAAGTTGATGCTGTGATAACAGAGGGTTTTCTGAAGAGTAACTACGAACCAAGAAGTGCCAAACCCAACCCTTTGAACTGCTGGAAACCCTCATCGAATGTGACCAAGTGCAATTTTGTGGCACAGGCAAAGGCTGCCAGGTATGCGTCCTGCCATAATTTGGGGGAAACGCTTCCACTGGCCGTATACCGGCGAAAGTGCTGTTCCAGGTCGATGGGTTCTGCATAAAAGACAAATCGTTCGTCACTCATCAAGGTATCATAGACTTTCCAGGATTGTTTTAAATTGCACACATCCTCGATCATGACACTTGCATTCGTCAGTAGCCGGAGCAGACCGAGTTGTGTGTTACGACAAATACCCACGGAAAGCGCAGCTTGTTGTTCGAGCCAGGCTAGGGCTGCAGGATGGTGAATATGCCGGTCGTAACAAATGGCCAGCAAACAGTTGACGTCGCAGAGAGCGGCCATCAGACCAGTCCTTCATCTGTGTTTAAAGCCTCGTAGATTTGCTCGTCTGTGAGGCGAGGGGCTTTCTTGGCGGCGCGAATCAGAGGGAAGGCAGCACGTTGTTTTGCGGATGTCTCAGACGGCGTTTGGACCGCGAGTTGCAACCCGCGTACGAACAGGTCGCGCAAGGTTGTTCCATCCATCGCGGCCTTAGCTTTCGCCTGTCGAAAAAGCGGTTCTGGAATTTCGATGGTTGTTTTCATATATTACCTTATTTATATTTTACCATATTTATGGGAGTTGGATAGAAAATATTCCTCGAGTTCGGCACGCGCGTGCTCGAAGTGATGCGCCAGCCGATGGAAGACAAGGTTGTCACCATCAGCCGCGCCAAGGGATCGCTGACTTTCTCTGCAAACTTCCAGCTGATCGCGGCCATGAATCCCTGCCCTTGCGGATATTACGGCGATGCCCAGAAACCCTGCACCTGTTCGGGCCGCGAGCCCGACGGGGCGACACCTGCCCCGAACTTGCGGTTCGGGGGACGGCCTGTGCACCGGCCATGGTGACGAAATATCAAAAGCGGATCTCCGGTCCGCTGCACGATCGCATCGACATCCACACATTGTCCTGCATGTTCTTAGCGGGATTGAGGTGCCGCGTGTGGATTATGAAAAGTTGAGCGGGGATCGTTTGGGGGAATCCTCAACGAACATTCGCGCTCGCATTCAAGCTGCGAGAAACATTCAGCGGAACCGATTCACAAATCCCGATTCCCGCGGCACCGATATCGTTTGTCCCGTGCTGGAACCGGGACCATCGCAATGCGGACATGCGCGTGGCCGAGGTGCAGAGGTTCTGCAAACTGGGAGACGAAGGCACCGCGCTGAGCTTGTCGAAGTGCCAGAGCCTGATGCGTTCGGCCATGGCGCAGTTGAATCTTTCGGCGCGCGGTTATCACCGCATCCTGAAGCTGGCGCGCACGATCGCAGACCTGGCAGGGAGCGAGGAGATCCAATCTGTACATCTGGCAGAGGCTTTACAATACCGCCCCAAAGTCCTTTCTTAGGTTATTGTGGCCAGGTAGTCGGTTCATGGGGATGGACCTGCACTCCAAGTGTCGGAGTGGAATGCCCCGGTAAAACGCCGGGGTGCTGCGCGAATGCAGGCTTGATGCCTGCTCGCCCGAGCGAAGGCACTGCAATTCCGTCCGAAAATCAAAATGGAGTAAAGCACGCAATTGCACCTGATTTGTAAATCAGGTATACTACGGATATGATAAACACCTCGCCATCTAGAAAAGCTACCGAGGTTATTCTCCATGATGCCATACAGCGCGATATCACCACTGCCCGTCGCACCGCTCTCCTTCAAATCCTGTGGAATGAGCGATTCCTCACTCGCGCTCAATTAATCACCAGGGTTGAGTACAGGCTGGGCAGGAATTGTTTTGGAACATCTGCCTGGGAGGATACTTTTTACCGGGACATGCGTGTGGTCAAACAGGCATTTCAAGCCGCTGGTTACATCCTGGAATACAACCGAAGCAAGGAACTTTCCGGATACAATTTGCAGGGACAGCCAGCCTTATCGCCTGAATTCAGGCAAATGGTGAGAGCCAGCGCCGCCGAAGCAGATCAGCGCCAGATTGATATCTATCAGCAATTGTCATCTGCGGCTCGTTTCCGACAAGGCTGCGCCATCAGTGATACAGCCCGGACAGTGGTGGCTTTCCGCATCCAACAAGAAAATCCCGAACTTACTCCGCAGGAAGCCAATCGTATGGCACTTCAGCGAGCCTATTCACCATGAAGGATCAACCGTTGGACATCACCGATTTCCTCAAGTTAATCCTTGAGACCCTTGAATCTACCGGTGTCGAATACTTGATTGGAGGTGCGATTGCAGCATGGGCCTGGGGGGAACCACGGGCTACTCAGGATTTGGATATTGTCATTAATCTCCCCATCAAGGCGGTTGGCAAATTCTCCAAAGAACTTGAGAAAAGAAATATGCTCGTTCCGGCTGACATCATTCTGGATACAATGATGGAAGACCGGGCAGATATCCCATTGACCGCGATCCACATGTACAGCGGTCTTAAAGCGGATCTATATTTGATGCGGGACGGTGACAAACTTCGGCAAAGTGCATTTCAACGTCGCATAAGAATTGACTACGGCCCGCCAATTGGAAAGGTTTTTATACATTCCCCGGAAGACTTGATTCTCTATAAGCTAATGTATTTGGGTTTGAGTGGGCAGCCAAAACACGCTCGTGATATTGGAGCAATTCTTCGTGCGAAGAAAGACCAGCTTGATTATGGGTATATCGAAGAATGGGTTAATCGGTTGGGTCTGAATTCTGTTTGGAAGGAAATGTTGGATAGCATTGCATAGATAAAATGGCGAATGGTAGCTTTATGCGTCTGATAGGATGATGGTCTATAGGAATCGGAAACTAACAGCTCCGAGATACCCATTTCGATTTTGGACGATAATCAACCCAAAGGTTTTTAAAGTGGACCTGCAGCACCACAAAGATCAGCCCTGCGCGGTATATATCTGATATACGTGTATAAGTTCAGAAAATACGCAGGCGGCACGAACAGCGTGATTCGCGAAGGCGCTGCACGCTTCGTCGGCCGAAGTTTATGCTGGGATGAGGTATGGAATTACGGTCTATGGAGATTAGCAGCCAAACCCCCTCGGCCAGGTCAGGACGTGTGCCCCAAAGGGGTAGACCTTAGCCGAGCGAGAAATAGGGAGATCCCTCAGCACAAATAGATGCCATTGTTTACACCATGCACTTGAACAATGCGCCCTGCAGATTGAGGGCGTTTTGTATTGTAATAGACGAAAGAAATCAAGTCGCTTCCCTGCACATGGTTTTATAATCGGTGTATGTCCGCTCCGATCCTGGCAACGAAACTGTACATCCCCCCGCCACGACCCGGCACTGTTTCCCGTCCGCGCCTGATCGAACAATTGAACCAAGGTCTCAGTTCAGGTCACAAGTTGATCCTTGTCTCGGCTTCCGCCGGGTTTGGCAAGACCACCCTAGTCAGCGAATGGGTCGCCTCTCTCAACTCATCCCCTCTCCCTGTGGGAGAGGGGCAAGGGGTGAGGGTTGCCTGGCTATCATTGGATGGAAGCGACAACGACCCTGTACGCTTCATCACCTACCTGATAGAGGCTCTGCAGACCATGAAGACGGGATTTGGAGAAAGCCTATTAGCGGTGCTTCAATCCCGTCAGCCCCCCTCCACTGAAGCGATTCTGACGGCGCTGCTCAATGAAATCTCAACAGCCCTGAACGAGTTTCTTTTTGTCCTGGATGACTACCATGTGATCGATTCCAGGTCGGTTGACGAAATCCTTTCATTTCTCGTCGAGCACCAGCCACCGCAGATGCACCTGGTCATCGCCACGCGCGAGGACCCTTCCCTGCAACTAGCACGCTTGCGTGTCCGCGGTCAATTGACCGAACTGCGCTCTGCAGACTTGCGTTTTACCCCCGCCGAAGCTGCCGAGTTCCTCAACCAGATGATGGGACTGAATCTCTCTGATGCGGATATCACCGCATTGGAAGCTAGAACCGAAGGCTGGATCGCTGGTTTGCAATTGGCCGCACTCTCCATGCAGGGAAGGAAAGACATCGCCGGTTTTATCCAGGCTTTCACTGGCAGCCATCGTTTTGTACTGGATTATCTAATCGAAGAAGTCCTTCAACAACAGCCTGAACATATCCGCAACTTCTTACTGCAAACCGCGCTTCTAGATAAGTTGTGTGTTTCTTTGTGCAATGCAATCACTGAACGGCAAGACGGCAAAGAAATGCTAGATGTTCTGGAACGCACCAACATGTTTCTCATTCCACTGGACGACCAGCGCCAGTGGTATCGCTATCACCATCTTTTCGCTGAGGTTCTGCAAGCGTACTTGCATGAGGAGCAACCCGATCAGGTGTCCATGCTCCATCGGCGGGCGAGTGTTTGGTTTGAGCAGAACGATTTGATCACCGATGCCATCCCCCATGCCTTGGCGGCTAAAGACTTCGAGCGCGCGGCGAACTTGATCGAACGGGTCTGGCTGGCGATGGACCTCAATTACCAACATGTCACATGGTTGGGCTGGGCGAAGGCGTTGCCCGACGATCTGGTCCGCGCTCATCCGGTGATTAGCGTAGGCTATGCTTGGGGATTGTTGGGCACCGGCGAACTGGAGGCCAGCGAGGAGCACTTGCGTGACGCCGAACGTTGGCTGGAACCCACAGATCTGCCGGCAGAAGATTCGGCCAGCAAGATATCTCCAGAAAGAGGCCAAAGGATGATCGTTGTAGACGAAGCGGAATTTCGGTCATTGCCCGCTTCGATCGCCGCTGCCCGCGCCTATCGCGCCCTGGCTTTGGGTGATATATCCGCCACAAAAATGTACGCTCGTCAAGCGCTGACGCATGACACTGAGAATACTTCACCCCATTACACTCAGGCTACCGCACTACTGGGAATAGCCGAATATGCCAGCGGCGACTTGCAGATGGCTGAACAGATACTGCTCAAGTTTCAGGCGATGATGTGGCAGGTCAACGACCTCGCCAGCGCAATTGGCATCAGTTATGTCCTTGCGGATATTAAGCGGGTCCAGGGCCGTCTGCGTGAGGCTGTCAGCGCGTATCAACAGTCACTGCAACTTGCGGCGAGTCGGGGCGCGCCGTTCTTTATCGGAGTGTCCGATCTGCACCGGGGACTCAGTGAAGCGCTCTGCGAGCAAAACGACCTGGAAGCCGCAATACACCACTTGTTAACAGCTCAGCAGATGGGCGAGTTGGGCGCGACAACCGGCTGGCAACAGCGCCTATGCGTTGCTCAGGCGCGCCTGAAAGAATCACAGGGCGACCTGCCTCATGCCCTCGCTTGTTTGGAAGAGGCGGAACGCCAGTACGTCAGGAATCCGATGCCCGATCCTCCTGTCGCGGCATTGAAAGCGCGGATATGGATCAGACAGAGGCGTTTGATCGAAGCTTTTTCCTGGGCGCGCGAACAGAACCTATCCCAGGAGGACGAGTTGAGTTACAGGCGCGAGTTCGAGCATCTCACGCTGGCGCGGGCACTTATCGCTCGTTACAAAGTGGACAAGGTGGATGACCCCCTTCACACAGCCTTGGGATTGATGGAACGCCTCCTGCAAGCCGCAGAAGAAGGCGGACGGAACGGGAGCGTACTCAAAATCCTGATCCTGCAATCGCTCGCTTATCAAGCGCAGGATGATCAGTCGCGCGCCCTCGTCTCGCTGGAACGCGCCCTGACCCTGGCTGAGCCCGAGGGTTATGTCCGCATCTTTGTGGACGAAGGCAAACCAATGGCGGATCTTTTAGGAAGGCTAATCGCTTCGTGTAAAAGTGGAAGACGGAAGACGTATGTCCACAAATTACTGGCTGCCTTTGGAGCAGGTGAGCTTCATCCTTCAGCGCTCATCCTTCAGCCTTTAGTTGAGCCGTTGAGCGAGCGCGAATTAGAAGTGCTCAAACTGCTCCGAAGCGAATTAAGCGGACCCGAAATCGCCGAACAACTGATCGTGTCGCTCAACACCTTGCGCACACACACCAAAAGCATTTTCAACAAATTGGGGGTCAATAACCGCCGGGCTGCCGTCCGCCGCGCCGAGGAACTCGAATTGTATTAGCCGATCCAAAAAATATCCCTTCAGCTCTGGCAGTTTCGTAAGTACCTGCCGGGGCTTTTTTCTTTTCTCAATCACCATATCAATCACATCATGTGGTGATGACGTCTCACCACCTCCAACGGTATCTTGGGGACAGTTCAACCATGAGGCAACAAATGATGGATAAACCGTCTTCAACCTTTCAGCGTTACGAGGTCCGCCTCATGGGATACCTTGACGCTCGCTGGGGGGATCGGTTCGAAGGGTTGACCATTACACTGGAAGAGGACGGCAACACGCTTCTTTCTGGACCTGTGGCGGATCAAGCGGTATTGCATGGACTGCTGAAAAAGATCCGGGATCTCGGCCTGACCTTGCTTTCAGTCAATCAGGTTCCTCTGTCAGTACCTGCGAACATACCGAAAAAGGAGAAACGAATGAATACAACGGCAACCCCAACCAAAAAGATCGACACGAGAGTCCTGCTTTCCACCCTGTGGATTGTGGTCATGATCAACATGCTGAAAGCGGACATCCTTTCGCTGTTCATCCCCGGCGCGGCGGAAGAAGTGGCAAGAACCGCAGCCGGCGCTGGCGCCTCCATTCCCCAATTGATGCTGGTCGGCGCGATCATGGGGCAACTCGGCATTGCCATGATCATCCTATCCCGTGTATTGAATTACGGCATAAATCGCTGGGTCAATATCGTTGTGGGCATCATCACCATTGCATATATCTGGGGCGGAATGGCGTCCTATCCTCACTACATCTTCATCGCAAGCATCGAGACCCTCTGCCTGCTGCTAATCATCTGGAATGCCTCGAACTGGCGCAACGTCGAAGCCTAACCTATTCAGCAAATAAGAAGGAGATAAACATGAGAACCTTGCAGAAATCCGGCGGCGTTGCCGCCCTGATCGGGGCAGCAACAAACCTTCTGGCCATTGTGATGTTTATTACCTTGGGGCCCAAAGGCTTCGGTTCTGACAACCCAGACCAAGTCGTGGCTTTTCTTGCGGGCAACCAGGCGATCCTGCGCCTATGGTATGTAATCATCTATTTGGTCTTCGGCGTGAGTCTGATTTTCCTGTCACTGGCGCTCTATGAGCGATTGAAGGCCGGTTCGCCTGCGCTGTTACAGGCAGTGACCACCTTCGGACTGATTTGGGCCTTCCTGGTCATTGTGATCGGGACACTCTCAATCAACAACTTGAGCACAGTCGTCAAACTCTATGGCGAAAATCCGGCTCAAGCTGCAATGGTCTGGTTGACGTTCAACTCTGTGGAAACCGGTTTGGGCGGAGGCGGCGGATAAACAATGGTTAACGCCTTATGGTTTCTACTGCTAAGTTGGGCAGCCTTGCGGGCACGGGAGCTCCCTAGAATATTGAACTACCTTGGCGTGGCGATCGGTGTAGCAGGCATCCTCTCGGTTGTCCTGGCCTCCCTGGGATTGATGGTTGTTTATGGATTGGGTCTCATCATCTGGCTCGTTTGGCTCGGGATTGTTATGCTGCGCAGGATCCCTGTCTCGGCGGTATAAAACTCATCCATTTCATTCAAAACGGAGAAAAACATGAAAACCCTGCAGAAATCTGGCGGCATCGCCGCTCTATATATGGCAATCAGCCACTTGGTTGGAATCGCTATCTTTCTCGTTGTCCTGGACTATCTCAGCATCACCGACCCGGCTCAAAAGGTCGCCTTGAACATCGAAAAACAGACAATCATCTTTTCAACCAATCTGCTCATGTACGTATTCTTTGGCTTCGCGCTGATCGTCCTGTCGCTGGCGTTGTATGACCGGATGAAGTCTGCCGCGCCTGCGCTTATGCAAGTGGCAACCTCGGTTGGGATCATCTGGGCTGGCTCGCTCATTGCCAGCGGGATGGCTGCAAACGCGGGCCTCGCTACGGTCGTAGCCCTCTACGACAAAGACCCAACCCAAGCCGTGTTGGCTTTTCAGGCAATTGAGTCCATCACCAACGGACTGGGCAACGCCAACGGCGAAATCCTCGGCGGTATGTGGAATCTGCTGGTCAGTCTCGCCGCGTTACGGACAGGTGGGCTTCCCAAGGGGCTGAACATCCTGGGCGTGTCTGTCGGCGCGGCGGGAATCGTCACGATCATCCCTGTGTTGAATGATTTGACCGGCGTTTTTGGTTTAGGTCAGGTCATCTGGTTCGTTTGGCTGGGGATCGTGCTGCTTCGCAGCAATCCGGGCAGAACATCATAAAAAGTCAGATATGCTTGCAGAACGAAGCAAATCAAATAGGAGAAATCGACATGAATTCACCCAAACGTATCGCAAGAATTGCCGGCCTCCTCTACCTGCTCGTCGCCATTTTCGCTGGCTATGCCTTCAGTGTATTCACCCGGTTATATATCGCCGGAGACGCGGATGCTACGGCTGCAAACGTCGTGGCAAATGCGGGGCTTGTCCGTATAGCTGTCGTCGCTGACTTTGTCATGGTGATAGCCTGGGTCTTCCTCGCCCTTACTCTCTATCGCTTGCTCAAGCATGTGCATCAGGGCGCTGCGAGCGCAATGGTGGTACTCGTCGCAATTGGCGCCGGCATCGTCAGCCTCAATGACGTCTTCGTATTCGAGGGTATGCAGGTCGCAACCGATAGTTCTTATGCGGCAGCCCTGGGCGCCGGGGGAGCGAATGCCCTGGTGCTCATGCTGCTCGACACCCAGCGCTATGGTGGTCTCGCCTCGTCGGTCTTCATGGGTCTGTGGCTGGTACCGTTAGGGTATCTCGCCTATAAGTCAGGCGTGTTCCCCAAGGCGCTGGGCGTGGCGCTAATCACAGTATGCGTCTGCTATCACGTGAAACTGCTCGCGGCATTCCTGGCTCCCGACTTGTGGAAAGTAATCCAGGGTTACGTGAGCATTCCGATCTGGGTCTTTGAGCTCTGGATGGTGCTGTACCTGCTCCTGATCGGCGTGAGAACCGTAAAGTCTGATGCGCGCATTCCCGCTGCGGCGTAATGCATCCGGGAGATGAGATCGAAACCTATACAAAATGAAAATGACGAAAGGAAAAATAGAATGAAAGCAATCGTACGCACGGAATATGGAACGCCCGATGTTCTACATCTCACAGAAATGGAAAAGCCCGCGCCAAAGGACAATGAAATTCTGGTCAGGGTGTATGCAACCTCTGTCAACTTTGGAGATTTGTTGGCGCGAAATTTCAAGGCAGTCTCCCCGCGCAAATTCAACATGCCGTTCTTCTTATGGCTCCCTGCGAAGATCGCTTTTGGTCTTGGCAAACCAATTATCACCATTCTGGGCAGTGAACTGGCTGGGGAGGTCGAAGCGGTCGGTAGGGATGTAACGAAGTTCAAAACGGGCGACCAGGTCTTTGCGTATCTTGGCATGAACATGGGAGCCAATGCTGAGTATGTCTGCATCCCCGAGTCTGGGTCTGTCGCGCTCAAACCGTCCAAACTCAGTTATGAGGAGGCAGCCACCCTGCCATATGGCGCAATCATGGCAACCAGCCTGCTTGGGAAGGCAAAACTCCAGCCCGGACAGAAAGTCCTCATCAACGGCGCTTCGGGCGGAATCGGCTCGATGGCGGTCCAACTCGCCAAACATTTCGGCGCGGAAGTGACGGGCGTGTGCGGCACGCCAAGATTGGAGTTCGTCAAATCCCTCGGCGCGGACAAGGTCATTGATTACACCAGGGAAGACTTCACCCATAACGGCGAGACCTACGACCTGATCTTCGACATCCTCGGCAGGAGTTCTTTTTCGAGGGTCAAGCGCTCGCTCAAGCCAAACGGAATTTATCTGTTAGCCAGTTTCAAGATGAAGGCTCTTCTCGATATGCTGTGGACTTCATTCACGGGCAGCAAACAAAAGGTCATTTGTGCCTTTGCAAATGAGGCGCCCGAAAGCCTGGCCTTCGTCAAAAAGCTGGTCGAAGAAGGAAAGGTAAAAGCCATCGTCGATAAATCCTTTCCAATGGAGCAGGCGGCTGAGGCGCACCGGTATGTGGAGGAGGGTCGAAAGCAGGGGAACGTAGTCATTGCAATTGGTGGATAAATCTAGGGGCGGGGTCATCCTGCCCTTCGGCATTGACAGGTGAAACATGAAATCAGAAAAGATGTGGAATCAGTTGGCAAAGAGTTGGGATAAGCCAGGCGTAAGCCTTGGAGAAAATGATCTCAAAATTATCGAAATGACGAAAAAATATCTTAATCCCAGCAGTGTCGTTCTGGACTATGGATGCGCGACAGGGTCAATCGCTCTTGAAATCGCCAGCATGGCAAAAGATGTCCACGGGATTGACATTTCCTCGAACATGATCGAGATTGCCCAAAGAAAAGCCAATAAACGTGGGATGGAAAACATAACTTTCACGAAGGCGGCGATATTCGATGAAAGCCTCGGGAAGGAATCGTTCGATCTAATTCTGTCTCTGAGCATATTGCATTTGGTGGAGGACCCCACGCAGGCGGTGGACAGGATCAAGCAGTTGTTGAAACCTGGGGGCATCTTCATCTCCGCGACACCGTGTTTGGGAGAGAAGACATTCCTCAGCGTGTTGATGAATATCCCCATATTCGTTTTATCCAAACTGGGATTGGTTCCCTCGATTGGTTTTTTCAGCGCTTCTGGTTTGACGACGGCGATTATGAGCGCGGGCTTTCAAATTGTCGAACAGGAAGATTTGTTTGTCCGCCCGCTAAGGATGTGTTTCATCGTAGCAAGGAAGGCTTGGAAGGATGATGCGTTCGTGCCGCATCACAGCATTTGACATGGGTCAAGTCACGCGAAACCAAAGAAAAGTAGATTTCAATCAGAAAATAGGAAGAAATGAAAATAATCATCACATTCACAATAATATTGATGGCGCTGACAGCCTGTGCGGCGCTTCCGACTCAGCCGGTGCCCGAACCTACTCCGACAGATACGCCTCTGGCTGAGGCAGGTATGGCAAATCCTGCTTCGGTGTATTGCACGCAGCAAGGGAACAAACACGAAATTCGCACCGCGAATGATGGCAGTCCAAGCGGAATATGTATTTTCCCGGACGGCAGCACCTGTGACGAGTGGGTTTATTTCAAGGGAGAGTGTGCTCCCGCAGGAAGTGGTGGTAGCACAGGAGAAAACGCCTCAGGCGGTATGATGTCATCAGGTATTTCGGAAGAAATAACTGACTGGTGGGGCTTCATCAAGAGTACGCCGCCGGGCTCGCAATATGACGATTATTTCGAGCAGGAGGACATGGGGCAGATCATCACCTTCGGCATCGATTCGCTGGACCCGGAAGTCAAATCCCAGATCGAGGCGCTGCGCGACAGCGGCAAGATCATTCATCTTTATGGGACGTTGGTCAGTAATGTGCCTGATTACAACGGCTCGCAGATCCTGGTGGACCGCATCGAGACGGACGAAAATAACCCGGGCAGTTACATGCCTCCCGGTGCTACAGAAGAAGTAGCCGACTGGTGGGGCGTCATCAAGAGCGCAGAGCCCGGCGCACAGTTTGACGACTACTACGAGCGGCAGGACCTGGGGCAGACAGTCTATTTGGGAATCGACTCGATGGACCCGGTGATCAAGTCCCAGATCGAAGCGTTACGCGACAGCGGCAAGATTGTTCATCTCTACGGAACTTTGGTCAGCAATGTGCCTGATTACAAAGGCTCACAGATACTTGTGGATCGAATCGAGGTTGAAGAGTGAGTATCCCAGGAATGGATCTTGCGACGAATTCACTCGTTAAGATTTTGGTGATGATTGGCAGCAGCGTTTCCATTGGATTTGGGATATGGCATTTCTTCGTCCCCAGAGCATGGAATTGGTATTCGTACATCGATACCAGGGCGACCGAGTTAATAGCCGCTGTCCGGGCGATCAATGCATTCTTTTCTTTGTCCCTGGTCTTGTTTGGTATCGTGAACATACTGTTCGTTTATGGAGACAAGTCAAACAGATATTCGATCATCGTGATGCTCGCGGCGACATGCGTATTGTGGCTCACCCGGGTGGCATTTCAAGTGATTTACCCACAGGGTTCGTTGTACCCTAGTCTCCAATACGGGATGTTGGCAACCTTTGTGATCATTACTCTGTATTACCTGATCTCATTACTGATCGTCCAGTTCCAAAAATTCCCTGTTTAGGCCTTGTTATCCCAGGAAGATTTCACCACGGGGTGGTCAAGGAAACGCGAGAGGTACGCCGTATGGAAAACAATCTGCTGTCCAGCGGCGCACTTGGAGCATTCTTCTTCGCGACTGCCGCCACTCTGGTATCTGACATTCACAGAATTTATCGGCGCGCGCCCATCATCGCATCCCTTCGACAGGCTCACAGCGTCCCGATGCTCTTGCGGGAGGGCCAGCCTGAAACTGGTACGCACGATTGGCGACCTGGCGGAAGCGAAGAGGGTCAATCCACATACCGGTCAGAAAGGCCGCAGTTTCGCCTCAAGCTGATGACGGGGCTAGGATCGAGGCACCAAATTAGCTGGTCACCAAGCAATAGGGGCATAAATATTTCTGCTCTCCGATGTCATTCAAACTGCAACGGCAGGACGGATCCTGGGATGCTCCAGAACCTCGTGTTTCGCAGCAACCATCTCCGCCAAAATGGAAAGCGCAATCTCCTCCGGACTCACCGCTCCCAAATGCATCCCGATGGGCGCGCGTAGACGGGCAAGTTGTTCATCCGTCACGCCGAGTTCCCGTAGATTCGCGAATCGCCGGCCAAGGTTTGTTCGGGAACCGAGCACACCCACATAGCGGGTCGGGTTTGTGAGTGCAACTTTCAACGCGGGGTTATCCAATTTTTCATCGTGGCTGATCACCACGATGTACGTGCTCTCATCGAGCTGCAGCTTCTCCAGCGCAGCGGAAGGCCAATCGGTGACAAGCTCGTGCGCATGCGGAAAACGCTCTTGCGTGGCAAAAGCCTTGCGCGGGTCGATCACAATCGTATAATAGCCGAGCGTTTTTGCAAGCTTCACGAGCGGGATGGCGATGTGCACCGCGCCGATGACGATCATCCTGGATGGCGGAGGCAAGATGTCCACAAATACATCCACCGCGCCAAAACTCCTGCAGCCTGATTCCTGTGACCTCATCTGCTCCAACGCCCAGCGGACCACCTCCGCTTCCATTCTTTCCTCCCCCAGGCTTCCAAGGATATGCCCATCCGGCCGGATGAGCATTTTCCCGCCCGCCCTCTCGCCGGTAAGGATCGTCGCCACTGCCGCCAATTGATTTTCTTCCAGGCAGGTCTTCACGGTCGGGTACAACGCGCGCCATTGTGGCGAATCCAGAGACTCAACGAACACATCCAATGAGCCGCCGCAACTCAGCCCGACCTCCCATGGAGTCTCCTCGCTTGTCACGCCATAATGCAGGAGTTTCGGTTCGCCGTGCTTGAGGACGACCTGTGCCTCTTCATATACTACCCCCTCGATACAGCCCCCAGTTACCGAACCAGCGATTTCAGGTTCCATCCTGGTTCCGGCGGGAGGTTCGCCGATCGTCATGGCCATCTTGGCACCCAACGGCCGAAGTACCACTCCATCCTTTCGAACATTGGTTGCCAATGCAACTGGCTTGCCTTGCTTGCGCCAGGTTTCAATTTCCTCTAACACTTCTTTT
>VGNF01000006.1 GCA_016866195.1 Chloroflexota bacterium
AAAAAATGAATTTTTCCAGTTGGCCCCGCTCATCCATCACTCCCAGAGCGGCGTAACGCGCCTCGGCCAGTTCGCAGGCCGCTTCCACAATTCGTTCGAGCAAATGTTCCAACGAAACATTCTTGACCAGTTCCAAACTGGCTTGATGCAGCGCAAACAACCGTTCCTGCAATTGCTCACGGGTTAAGAGCATGTCAAGGATACCTGCTTGACATTATAATCAAATAGGCGCATTTTGATAGAATTTGGAAGAAGCTCGTAATTAGACTTGAAATCTGATCCATGACTCACTCACGCATCCCGGGTTTTTACAATTTGAAGCTGGACGAGCGCCGCGCAAGGCTGGCGGATGCTTCCGGCCAGTCCAAGGATGAATTCCTCCCCTGGACAACGGGGGGCCTCTCGGCAGATTCTGCCGATCATATGATCGAAAATGTGATCGGAATGCATGCCTTGCCTCTTGGAATCGCGCTGAATTTCCTTGTGAACGGCCGGGAAGTTCTCGTCCCTTTTGCTGTGGAGGAGCCTTCCGTGGTGGCCGGGGCGTCTTTTATGGCAAAACTTGCCCGCGCCGGGGGTGGTTTCTTCGCCACTTCCACAGAACCTCAGATGATCGGTCAAATCCAACTCATCAATGTCGCCAATATGAGTAATGCCCGATTTAAACTATACGAACACCGACAGGAGTTGCTGGAAATCGCAGATGAAATCGATCCGATCCTGAAAAAATTCGGCGGGGGAGCGCGGGACCTGGAAATTCGACTGATCGAACAATCCCCAATCGGTCCCTTCCTTGTCATCCACCTGATCTATGATGTGCGCGATGCCATGGGCGCCAATGCGGTCAATACCGCCTGCGAAAAGCTTGCCCCAAGGATCGAATCCATCACCGGTGGAAAGGTACATTTACGCATCCTTTCCAACCTGGCAGACCGCCGGATTGCCCGGGCAAGGTGCACCATTCCGGTCAACGATTTGACCATGGGCTTCGAATCCTTCAAAGGCGAAACCGTGCGGGATGGAATCATCGCCGCGTACGCATTTGCAGCGTCCGATCCCTACCGGGCGGCTACCCACAATAAGGGAATCATGAACGGAGTGGATGCCGTCGTCGTCGCGACCGGCAACGATTGGCGTGCCATCGAAGCGGGGGCACACGCCTACGCAGCCAGGACGGGTCGATATACCTCATTATCCACCTGGGGCAAGGACGCGGACGGGAATCTGGTAGGAACGCTCGAGATGCCGATGGCGGTCGGGATCGTTGGCGGCGCGACCAGAGTCCACCCGGCTGCCCAAGCTGCGGTCAAACTGATGGGTGTGAAAACCGCCAATGAGCTGGCTGAGATCATCGTCTCGGTCGGGCTGGCGCAGAACATGGCAGCCTTGCGCGCCCTGGCCACGGAAGGTATTCAGCGCGGACACATGTCCCTGCATGCCCGCCAGGTGGCGGTCGCCGCCGGGGCAAGCGGTGAACGCATCGAAAAAATCGCTGCCCAGATGGTCATGGAAAAGGTGGTGAGAATCGACCGTGCCGAGGAAATTCTTAAAGGTTTGAAATGACAGCAGATGAATCAATGCTATGGCGCGTGCGCGCCTATATCTATAGACATTTTGCAGAAAATTCGCATCCTCCGAGTGCGGAGGAAATTCTTAAAGGTTTGAAATGACAGCAGATGAATCAATGCTATGGCGCGTGCGCGCCTATATCTATAGACATTTTGCAGAAAATTCGCATCCTCCGAGTGCGGAGGAGACCGCCCGTCACTTGAAGTTGGAGGTACGTGCGACTGAAAATATCTTCACGGAATTGAACGAACGGCACGCCATCTTCCTTGATCCCGAAACAGGGTCCATTCGAATGGCGAATCCCTTCTCCGCTGTGCAGACAAACTATCGCGTACTAAGCAACGGACGGACGTATTATGCCAACTGCGCGTGGGATATGCTCGGTGTTCCATCCGCCTTGCATTCTGATGCCACCATTCAAGCCATCTGCTCGGAGACCAATGAGATGGTCAAACTTCACATCCGACATGGTCAGGTATCCGCCAGCGACTTGAGGATCCATTTCCCCATCCCCTTCTCGAAATGGTTTGAGGATCTCGCCTACACCTGAGCGACCATGCTTATCTTCCAGTCGGAGGGTTTGATCGACCAATGGTGCAAACGCAACAACCAACAGCGGGGTGAGATTCTCTCGGTCGCGCAAGTATGGCAGCTTTCGAAATTGTGGTATCACAATCGATTGTCCGAGGAGTTCCATGGAAGGTCCAATGACCAGGCAGCTGCGATCTTCCGTCAGGCGGGGTTGACCTCGTCATTCTGGTATGTGTGAGGAATGAACCACGAAGGACACAAAGTGCACAATGGGCAAGCCATATTTATGAATCTCTTGGGTGAGAGCGAAACATACAAGAAAGCAATTCTAAGCTTGAAGTTTGAATAAATTCTAAGGTGATTATGACTGAGAAACGGAGGCTTACGCCGGAAGAGATTTCCACGCTTGTGGATGGATTCGACCCCATCGCTCGGGTGCAGGTGAAATTGCTTGCGAATCTGCCGCCAGGAAGACGAATTATTCCCATGTTGCATGCCACAGAAATGGTTCGGGCAGGTTTACGCGCTGCCTTTACGAGAAAGTTTCCTGATCTTTCCAGATCAGAAATAAACATGAAGATACTGGAATACATGATGGATATGGACAAGCGTTATGAACATATCTGATTTTTACATGTGCGTTGTGAAGATGCTGGACGAAATCGACGCGCCTTGTATGATCGTAGGCGCGTTTGGAAGCCGGTTTTGAAATTTTGCACCCGATCGATGGTATTGACTTGTTGGCGGTTTCATATGAAATTCAGTAAGGTTTAATTATGACGACTCCTCACAATCACACCCACTCCCCTACCCTCCTCAAATCCGTCAAACCCGTTGGAATCATTGGCTACGGAGCGTACGTGCCGCGCTACCGCCTGCCCGCCAGGGAGGTCGCGCGCGTTTGGACCAGCGGCAAAGGCGGACTCCCCATCAAAGAGAAAGCGGTCCCAGGGCTGGATGAAGACGTCATCACGATGTCCATCGAAGCGGCGCGCAACGCCATGAAACGCGCGCAAATCGATCCGACCGAATTGCGCGCGGTCTGGGTCGGATCTGAGTCCCACCCTTATGCGGTGAAACCAACCTCCACCCTGGTTGCTGAGGCGATTGGCGCAGTCCCCAATACCCAGGCAGCGGATTGGGAGTTCGCGTGCAAAGCCGGAACCGAAGCATTGGTTGCCGCCATGGGTTTGGTCGGCTCGGGTATGGGCAAATATGCGATGGCTATCGGAATGGATACCGCGCAGGGCAAGCCCGGCGATGCGCTCGAGTACACCGCGGGCGCGGGCGGCGGCGCGTACATTCTCGGACCCGCCGAAGAGTCGCTGGCGGTCATCAACGCCTCGTATTCGTACGTCACCGACACGCCCGATTTCTGGCGGCGCGAATATCAAAAGTATCCCGAGCATGGCATGCGTTTCACGGGCGAACCTGCGTACTTCAAGCACATCACTGAAGCCGCCACCCACTTAATGGAAGCTTCAGGCACCACCGCCAAGGATTACAAGTGGGCTGTATTCCATCAACCGAATACAAAGTTCCCACAACGCGTTGCAAGCCAGCTGGGATTCTCGAAGGAGCAGATCGAGCCCGGGCTGCTTGTTCCCGTGATCGGAAATACGTATGCCGGTGCGGCAATGATCGGCTTGACTGCTACGCTCGACATCGCGAATCCAAGTGATCGGATCCTGGTGGTTTCCTTCGGCTCAGGCGCCGGGTCGGACGCTCTTGACCTGACCGTCACAGACAAGATCACCGCCAGGGCAGGTCTTGCACCGAAGACCAGGGAGTACATTGCCCGCCGCACAGAAATTGATTACGCCACCTATGCAAGGTATCGCGGGAAGCTTGCGATGAAGTAAAAAGAAATCCCCCGCTAGTCGAGTAATTCCGATGGTCGAGTAGGCGGTATTCGTCCGCCGTATCGAGACCCAGCGATAGAAAGTAAAACAGAAATTTCAACTAAACTTGAAAGTGGTGGTCTCGATACGTTCCTCTCCAATAGCGGCTCGGAACTACGCGACCACCGATGTACTGAGGAATTGAAATGACAGAAGTCATCATCGCAGGAATAGGACTAACACAAGTTGGGGAGCATTGGGAAATCAGTCTGCGCGACCTGGCCTTTGCCGCCATCCATGACGCACTTGTCGATTCCGGCGGGCTCAAACCTCAGGCCTGCTTCGTGGGGAACATGCTGGCACCCAACCTCTCGAAGCAGGCTCATCTTGGAGTGCTGATTGCGGATTTCAGCGGATTCAGCGGAATTGAAGCGACAACCATAGAAGCTGCCGGGGCTTCGGGAGGAGCAGCATTACGGCAGGGGTACCTCGCCGTCGCCAGCGGAATGGTGGATACGGCACTTGTCATTGGTGTGGAAAAGTTCACGGACAAGGTCGGGGCCGGGGTGGAGGAGGCCTTGTCTACCACCTCGGATTCGGATTTCGAAGCCGTTCAAGGAATCACCCCCACAGCGCAAGCGGCCTTGTTGATGAAACGATATATCCACGAATATCAGGTTCCACCCGACGGATTCGCCGCCTTTCCGATAACCGCGCATGCCAATGGTGTCGGGAATCCATACGCCATGTTTCGAAAAGCGATCACACTGGAAACTTACGTCAAGGCCGAAATGGTCAGCGAGCCGATGAATATGTTCGATATCGCCCCAAACGCCGATGGTGCGGCGGCAGTCATACTCACCCGCCGCGATTTGCTGCCTCGTGGATTCAACCATTCGCTGGTTAAAATTTCCGGATCCGCTTCCTCAACGGACACGCTGGCACTTCACGATCGCAAAGACATGTTGAGATTCGATACCGCCAGCCTGTCCGCGGAACGGGCATTAAACCAGGCGGGGGTGAGGTCTGAAGAGATTCATTTTTTCGAATACCACGATACATTCAGTATATATGCGGCTCTTTCTTTGGAGGCTGTGGGATTCGCAGCCAAAGGGCAAGGATGGAAATTTGCAGCAGATGGCGAAATTGCCAAGAACGGGCGGATTCCCTGTGCAACCATGGGAGGCATGAAAGCACGAGGTTTTGCCGGCGGCGCGGCGGGGATATATCAAACAGTCGAAGCTGTCATCCAGCTGCGCGGCCAGGCTGGAGTACACCAGATCCCGGACGCCAGGTGCGGGTTAATCCAATCGTTGGGGGGGCCGGCCTCCACAGCAGTCAGTCATATCTTGCAGATTTCAGATGGATAATCGATGGGTTTCAACTTTTGACGCCCGCAGGTTTGGCCGTTGTTAGTCTCAGGAAGCGAATAAGCGACTGCCCCCACGCCAACAGGAAGATCAACAAAAAGATCACTCCGGATATTACGTAACGCCAGTTGCCCAGGGCAAGGATCAAAGGAAAGAAAATCCGAACCAGGGTTAGGACGATCATAGGGTACCAGAGAAAAATCGGTTTGCGGTAGATCGCCAGCGTCATTGCAAAAAAACTGAACCAAATCAGTTCGGGATATACATAGCGATACCAATCCTGCACAAGATCGAATATTTCCTGTTGAACAAGGATCCACTGCGGCATCGCAGCTTTTTCCTCCCTGAAATAGGTTTGGCCTCCCCCATGCGCCGCTGGCTCATTTGGCAATGGGAGCGTGTTCATGGCAATGGGCTCGGGGATCAGACTTCGACTGAACTTGAGGATCAAAATCTGCAATGCCAGGCTTGGATTCTTGAAGATCGAGTCTCTGGCGGCCTGCCCGAGTAGTTCCATCGCTTCTGCTTCTGTATATCCAGCCTGGATCAATGTCGGAAAAACCTCATATCCTGTTGGCACAACAATACTGTCATCGTTCGATCCATAGGATTGATATGCCTTGGAGATTGCCTGCACCGCTGACGAATCCGCATCCGAAATAGCGACCTTACTCGCCTCTCCATAATATATCCATCCAGTATAAAGAACCTCATCCAGGTAATTGCTCATACCGAAGAAACCATGACGATTCAAATTGTGCAATGACCACCCAAGAATTGGCAACAATCCCAAAATTGCACAGAAAGCGAGGTTCAGAATAACCGGGCGAACAGCAGGTGGAGGAACTCCTCTGGCATGACCATTGTTTCGGTTCCAAAATAATTTCCACAAGACAAACGCAACCGCAATTGGATACAAAGATAGGTTATCCGGGCGAAGCAGCACTAGAAAGGAAGCGGTGAAAAACAACGACAACAGGCGCATCCGCGTCAACGATTGGAGAGTGGAAAATAGCAGGACGAGGAACAATAAACCAAAGAAGACATTCGGGACATCTGAATAAACGGCGTTCGAATAGAACATCAGGTCCGGTGTAAGTAGCGCGATCAAACCCGCACCGAAGGCAAATCCCCTTCTACCTTCGAGCTGCCAACCCAGGAGGTATGCAATCGGCACACACGCGATCGCAAGCAGGTGTAGAACAATTTTTACTCCCAGCGGGTTATCCCCGAATATTAGCAGTGCCGGAGCAAAGAGCAAAGTGGTTCCAGGCCCGCGTCCCGGAGGAACTCCATCCAGGTTCCCATATTCAAGCCAATGCACAGCGCCCTGTAAATAACTCCATCCATCGGATGCCAGAATCAGGGGCATGGTCACGAAATTCAAGGCATG
This sequence comes from Chloroflexota bacterium, assembly GCA_016866195.1. Taxonomy (GTDB): domain Bacteria; phylum Chloroflexota; class Anaerolineae; order Anaerolineales; family Villigracilaceae; genus VGNF01. The sequence goes on from VGNF01000006.1 coordinate 6,705, forward strand.
CAGCGCAATCGAAACGCTGAGCAAGATCATCAGGCCGGCTCGATGGGTAAGAAATCCGTCCCTTCGCTCTTCAATCCGTTCGCTCTGAGGAATTTCCTGGACCATCCAGAGGAACACAACCAGCATCCATAGGGCGACGAAATCGCTAAAAAAAACCAGAATAAGAATAGGGGTTGCGGGAATACCCTGCTTGTAATTTGTTGGCAATTGAAATTGCAGCTGATCCGACACCGGCTGTCGCAGATCCAGCGTACTTTTTCTCCCATCAAGTTCGATTCCGACCCTCGATGAATCTGGAGAGGTGAGAAAGATCAGGTTAACCTGAGCTCCAATCGGACCCAGGAAGGAATGACGAATCGGCATCGCGCTTTTCCCGGCAGATCGAAACACACCATCCTGCAGCTCCCAGCCTTTCACGTCCTCCAATTTTTCAAGATCGACGATCCTTCCAGGAGGAATTTTGATTTCCAACAACACGACCTCTGATGAAGAGATTTCGGTAAAGGGGGTAATTTCCAGGGAATGCCATATGACAGGGGGGGAAAAGGACCGCCAAGCAAAAAAGGTCACCACTGCCAGCGCTGGAGTCAGGAAGAACCACCAACGCCGGGCACCGATTCGTTGAGTGTGAATCCATACGCGGCGAAAAAGGGTCGTCAGCAACCAGCCGACGAGAGGCACGCCGATAACGACCTGAAGCAATTGAGCTTGCAAGGGCAGGCTCCAAAAGTCCATCCAATGATGCGCCAGGCTTAATGTTACAAAGACTCCCCCTCCCATGGACATCCAATATCGTTTCTTGAATCCCTTCAGAATATCTCTGACTACCATAATAAACCAGTTTAATTATACACTTGGGAATTAGGCAGTGGTAAAAAGGAGGGGCTGATTTCATATAACCGCAGAGAACGCGCATCGTCCCGACACTTGCACCGAGCGCAAGTACGGTGTGTCCCCGTCTCGGGCCAGCGCCCTCGCGGGGCGAACGGCCTTCGGGAGAGTTCGCAGAGCAGGACAAAATGGCTTCTCTACGTTCTTGGCGAACACTGGGGTTGGCTGGGTGGAAGGCCTGCGACTTTAGCCACTCTCGGGAATTACCCGTCCTCATGCAAATTCCTTGATCCACACGTCGTTCTTGCGTTACCACTTCATTCCCCATATAATCCCCCACATGCAGGCACAGATCCTCCGCACACCCTTTGCGAAACTGATCCAGTGGTTTGTCCCACTGGCAGCCATCCTCTCCTTCGCAGCCTGGATGTTTGTAGCCCCACAAGGCGCGCTGGGGAAACTGGATGCGATCGGTTACGCGGTTTGTCACCGCATCGATACCCGTTCTTTCCACATCGGTGAACGACAACTTCCACTATGCGCCCGCTGTACGGGGGAATTCTTTTCCGCAGGCGTTTCTCTGGCCTTCTTCGCATTGACAGCCGGCAAACGCAGCAGACTCCCAACTCGGGGCATTCTAGTCATCCTGATCCTCCTCTTCCTGGCGTTTGCAGTGGATGGGAGCAATTCCTACCTGTACCTGATGAAACAGACTTCCGATTCGTTGGATTCGATCCCCAATCTTTACATACCAAATAACACCCTGCGGCTGTTCACCGGCAGCGGGATGGGACTGGCAATCGCCTCGATCCTTTTTCCAATCGTCCACCAGACCATCTGGCGCGAAGTGGACGATCGTCCTGCGTTGGATTGGAAGAATTTGACCGTCCTCGTAATCGGTGTGATCCTGCTTGACCTGGCTATACTCACGGAGAACACAATCGTACTTTATCTGGCCGCCTCAATCAGCACACTCAGCGTGCTTACCCTGCTGACGATCGTTTTCGCCATCCTGTGGATGATCATGATGCATACTGACAACAGCGCAACTTCCTATCGCCAATTGACGCTGCCGCTGATCGCGGGTTTCACGCTTGCACTTCTTCTGATCGTGGGAATCGACCTGCTGCGATTCAATCTGACGGGGTCCTGGGGGGGATTCCCAGGTTTGACCGGTTAAGCGACATTTCTGCGGAATCATCGTAGATTAAGTATCGGCTGCGGCTGTATATATCAGAAAAGGAGAGAGAAATTCAATGGAAGTGTTACTCGGCATCTTTTCCGCGTTCGGACTTTCAGCCAGTGCGGGACTCAACGCCTATATCCCCCTGTTGGTCGTGGGGGTGATCGCGCATTACTTTCCCGCCACGCTCACCCTCGCCGAACCATGGAATCTTCTGGCCAATGCGTGGATTTTGATCCTGCTGGGCATCCTCGTCATCATCGAAATGCTTGCGGATAAAGTTCCGGCGGTCAATCATATTAACGATGCCATACAAACGTTCGTCCGGCCGGTGGCGGGAGCGATCGCCTTTGCCGCCAGCGCAAAGGTCATCACCGACATCAATCCCATTCTGGCGTTGGCGTGCGGATTGCTGGTAGCGGGCAGCGTGCACGCGGTCAAATCCGCGGCGGTTCGACCCGCAGTCACAGCCACGACCGGAGGCGCCGGAAACGTCCCCGTGTCCATCGCGGAGGATATTCTTTCCACGATCGTATCCATCCTTTCGATCCTGATACCCGTCATCATGGGCGTTCTTGTCGCCCTGCTTTTCGCTATTCTGATCTGGTGGTGGTGGAAACGAACCAGCAAACCTCAGGCTGCCTGATATAATCGAGGCTGCGAAACCGCGCGCGAGAATAGGCGCGAACTCATGAAACGAGGAGAAGTCAAATGTCCGAGACCCCCGCTGGTTCCCCCATGGAAGCGCCCAAGAAAAGCAATACCGGATTGATCATTGGCATCGTCGTCGTGCTCCTGTTATGCTGCTGTTGTATTTCAGCGCTTGGAGGCTGGTATCTCTGGGAAAACGGTGATGATTTATTCGCAACCGGTTATCTGCTGATACCCAATTTTGTTTGATCGTCAAAGATGAAAACGACCCTCCTTAAGCTGGGGGTCGTTTTGATTTAAAAGCCTCCTGCAATTCCGATAGGGCTCGGCAGGCTTGAATTCGGTCCTCCCGATCGATTTCAAGCGAGTTAAATTCCTCCTCATCGAGCACCCATTGAGCCCCTTCAGGGTTCACCCACAAGTCAAGCGCCAGATCCACGTACGAAACCGTGTCCGCCTCCAACACGGCCGGTTTTCCAATATTGCAGTACCACCCTTTCAGAGTCTCATCATCGCGGTCGTGAATGGCAAAGATGTTGTACCAGCGGTCGGTGTAGAACGTCTCAACAAACCGATCCCCCTTCTTCAGCACCACATTAATCAGTTGCATATCCTCTCGGTTGAAGAGGGCTTCCAGCTGGATTGAATTTTGTCCGCGATGCAGGATCCGCCCTTCATATTGGAAGACGACTTCTCCGGCGAGATTCTTTTTCTGGACCTTCATGGAGGCATTGTATCCGGATTCCGATTTGGAGGTCCTGTCCAATTTTCACCTCCCTGCCAACATGAAAGGACATTCCCTTCTGGTCACGAATTTCGAATCCATCCCCCTGAAAAAGAACATCCTCAACTTTTACCCTGATCGTGCTCGATTCCCGATTCGGCCTCCCCGCATGGTTCTGGATCACCAAGATCGGGATGATCTCCCCCCGAGGATGATCATGCCCACAAGGAATTGGAAGGACACCATAAGTGGTTCTGACCCTGTGATTTTCGATCATTACGCCCTCCAATACATTTCCAACGTTCAGGAATTTTGCAGCCCAGGCGGATCCCGGCTCTCGATACACCTGTGGAGGTGTTCCCTCACGGACGATCCGCCCTTCATGCAACAGCATAATTCGATCGGAAAATTCCAAAGCCTCCTCCTGGTCATGAGTGACGTAGATGGCGGGGATGTGACTCTCGCGCAGGATTCCTCGCAGTTGGCCGAGCAATCCTTCTTTCAGATTTCGATCCAGCGCGCCGAGTGGTTCGTCCAACATCAGCAATCGCGGCTTGGGGGCGAGCGCCCGTGCCAACGCCACGCGTTGCTGTTCGCCTCCGGATAGGTCGGTTACAGTCCTTTCTTCGAATCCGGCAAGGTCCACCCGTTTCAACCAGGACATCACACGCCCGCGGATTTCATCCGAGGAACACCTTTGCATTCGCAATCCGAAAGCGATATTCTCAAAGACATTCAGATGCGGGAAAAGCCCGTAGTCCTGGAAGACCAAGCCAAAGTCCCGCGCGTGAGGCGGGGAGTTCCTCAGATCCACTCCATGGAAGAAAATCGTTCCTGAATCCGGCGACTCGAGTCCGGCGATCAACTTCAACAGGGTGGTTTTTCCGCTTCCGGAGGCTCCAAGCATGCAGGTCGTTTCACCTGGTTCCACCGTAAAAGAGATATCCCGCAGTAACGGAGCGCCTTCGTACATCTTCGAGACATGGGTGAGTTTCAACATCTTCAGGAGAAGTCGCTCCCCGGCAGGCGAATCTTTTCAATGGTCAATATGCACACCAGGGTCAGCACCATCAGGATCGTGGACATGGCCATGGATTGACCGTAATTGAGCCCTCCCGGCTGGGAAAGATATCCTTCGATCACCACCGGCAGGGTTGGGAACTCAGGGCGGTATAGCAGGAGCGTGGCTCCAAACTCACCTAGAGATACAGTGAACGCAAATGTCGCTGCCGATAGTGTGGCACGCGAAAGGATCGGCCAGTCCACAGTCCACCAGACACGCCAGGGAGAGGCACCCAGCACTGCAGCCGCCTGTCTCAACCTTTCCGGGATGGAGTTGATCGCCGGTTGAAGAACTCGAATGACAAAGGGCAATGCGACAAGCGTGTGCGCGATTGGTACGAAGAGGGGTGACAATAATGCCCGACCAAACGACAGGATCAAACCCAAGCCTAGCATCACGGCGGAAGCTCCCAGCGGCAATAGAAGAAGGGGATCCAGAAATCTTTCCAGGCGGGAGGGATGCGAAAGGGCATGAGCGACCGGAAATCCCAGCCCCAGGGACAAGAGGACGGTTATGCCAGCAAATCCAAGCGAATTGAAGACCGCCCGGAAAGGAGGGACATGAAACAACGACCCGCGGCGATTGTTGAATAATTCACGGTAATACTCGAATGTTATCCCGGATTGGACATCCGCCCGGTCCCCGCGATCTGCCTCCAACCTGGACACGGAACGAATGGGCAGCGAGACCAAAGGGAGGAGGAAAAAGATCACAAGCAGCATCACCATGGAATAGGCGAATGCGCGCTCCAGTCCTGTTTTTGGATGACGGGCGATGGAAAAACGTGGTGCGGACTGAACCCGAAAGATCGACAGAGCACGGGTATAAGCCAGTGAAACGAGAAGAGTACAACCCAGTTGAATTATTGAGAGCAGGGAAGCCAGGGGAAGATCCGGAATTCTTAATACCCGCAGGTAGATCTCCACTTCGAGGGTTAAAAATTGCATGCCTCCCAGCAGCAGGATCACACCGAAACTTGTGAAATCGAAGAGGAAAACCAGCAGAGCGGCAGCCAGCATGGATGGGCGCATAAGCGGAAAGAGAAGATGCATCCAGACACGTGTTGAATTCGCCCCCAAGGAGCGCGCTGCTTGCTCCATGGCTGGATCCAGCCGGGCAAGGGCGGTCCCCACAATTCGAATGACTATGGTGGTGTTATAGAATACGTGGGCAACCAGGATTGCACCCAGAGTACCGATAAATTGGAAATCCAATTTTGGAAGGAATAGGTGGATCCAACCCCGGGAACTCAACATGGAATGGTAAGCCGCCGCGACCACCACGGTAGGGAGCATGAAAGGTACAGCGGTTAACACGCGCAGCCATAGCTTTCCCCAAAACTCGTAGCGCGCGAACAGGATCGCGGCGGGAATTCCCAGCAAAAAGGTGAGCACCGTGGACAAGGTGGCCTGGTAAATGGTAAAACCGAAAACCAGGGGGATGTGCTCCAGGTTATCCTCAGTCCATGCGTTACTGCCCAAACCTAGGGAAAGGATTCGGGTCAGGGGAACGAAGAAGAATCCAACAAGAAAGATCAATGGTGGAATCCATAACAGGACCCGCCTGACCGGCGAGGAGATGGTCATACGCTCCTCAATCGGATTCATTTTCGCCAATGAGCTCATTGGAAGGAATTTCTTCGTATTCCAGCTTCCTTCAATCCTCTTTCATGGTTTTCGTCCAGGCTTCGATCCACTCATCGCGGTGCGCGGCAATCATTTCAGGATCCAGTACGGCTGGTTGATCGGGGACTTGAGCGAATTGAATGAATACCTCAGGCAAAGATGCATCCTGGTTTACCGGGTATACGAACATCTGCAAAGGCATATTCTCCTGGAAAGGCACGCTCAACATGAAGTCGATGAATCCTTCCGCAAGCGCGCGGTTTCGCGTACCCTTGAGGATGCCGACGAACTCCATTTGCCGGAAGCAGGTATCGGGTCCAATGATCGAAGCGGTGGGTGCATCCGTTCGAGGGGGTTCGGCAAACCAGACCTCCGCGGCCGGGGAACTCCCGTACGAAACCACGAGCGGCTGATCCCCTTGTCCGGAGGATCCGCTAAAGTTGGTGTAGTAGGCGGTTTCCCAACCATCCACCACGACCACACCATTGTTTTTAAGACCAGCCCAATATGCAAGGTACTCCTCGCCAAAATGCGCACGAGTCGCCAATAGAAACGCCAATCCGGGCGACGAGGTTGCCGGATTCTCCACGACCAGCAAACCCTCATATTCAGGCTTCAGCAAATCCTCCAATGAGGCAGGTAGCGTGAGGCCGGATTTCAAGAAATAATCCCTGTCATAATTGATGCACACATCCGCATAATCCACAGGCGTCGCGCGGTTTGAATCATCCAGCTCGAATTCATCGGGTATCGCTTCCAAAAGGCTTGGGCGATACGGTTCAAAAATACCCGCTTCCAGGGCGCGGGAGAGGAATGTATTATCCACGCCGAACAGGACATCCGCCAGGGGAGCCGCCTGTGTGAGAATAGCCTTGTTGAGCACTTCACCGGCATCCCCGGCCTGGATGAAAACCACCTTCGTTCCATAATCCGATTCAAAGTCCCGGATAAGGTCTTCGCTGACGGCAAAAGAGCCATGGGTCATCACGGTCAGCGATCGGGCGGGTGCAGGCTGGCAGGCGATCAATGTCAGTGGGGTCAAGATCCAAAATGCAAACCTGTTCATAACCTTCTCCTTTCCTCCTGCGGTTCTTGCCGAATATGAATCACAAGCAGAAATCCGGATCGAACCTGGATCGAAGCCATATCACCAAGCATTTCATTACTGACTCCCCGGGTGCGGTTTTGAAAAAGTGTTTCATCCTCCAGTTCCCACTGAAGATTCTCTGTCGAAACCCCAAGAACATCCCCTTTCCACGGGATCAATGATACAAGGTCGCCGCGTTGCCCGATGATCCGCACATGATGCCGGCATAATTGAAGCTCTGTCCTTCCATCCTCCAAGGCGGTTTCGATCGTTTCGAGTCGGGGGTCGGTCAGCAAACTGATATTCCCCAGGGTGTGATCCAAACGTCCACCCAGCGCGGCCAGAAGAAGGATCTTTGCCGGATTGCGGGAAAGTGCAATTTCGATTGCCAGTTCAAGATCCGTCTGGTCTTTCTCCTTCGGGTGTACGACAAAATCCACACCCATCTCATCAAGCTTTGTGCGATCCTGCGGGACAATTGAATCAAGGTCACCGACCACCAGGTGTGGGATGCGCCCAAGCGATAAGACATGCCGTGTTCCTCCATCCACAGACAGGATGAAATCATCGTCCTGTATGAGCCCGCGAACCGAGTCCGGATCCGGCAGCTCCCCATTTTTAAAGATCAATACACGGGACATGGAAGTTGCAGTCGTAGGAGCAGTTTCTTAAACAAAAAACCCTCTTTCTCGGAGGGTCGTCTTTACTCGAATGATGCGTTCCCTCCGCTGGTATTACCCAGATCAGGTGTTTCGGGTCGAGCGTTTTACGCTCCTCTCAGCCTTTCAAGAGTCAGGCTCCCCGTTCAGTTGTAGGGTCAGTATATGCCTGCTGGAGATGAATGTCAAGAACCCGTCCGGTTCGATCAGCGGACCCTGCGCCGCCACTCCTCCTTGAGTTGCAGCTCGCGCGGACTCATTCCGGAATCCAAAGCCAGGAAGTCTGTCATCAATCGGTTAAATTGAACAGGGTTTTCTATCATTGGGAAATGCCCTGTGCCCTCGAGGGCGATTTGATGGATGTGCATGGGCAGCGATTCGGCATATTCGAGTTCGGGTTGGTCAATGGCAGGATCATTCGGACCATACACCAGCAGACAGGGGATGCTGAGATTCCGGATATGTGAGAACAAGTTGTTCACCTGGAATCCGGCTTTCGAAGCGGAGATCGCATTGGGATCCGCCTTGAGCGCGTCCATGAGCGGGGAATTTCCCTCGGGTCCGCGGCCGGTCAGCCATTCCACACGGTTGACCATAGGACCATTCCACATGCGCGGATCGACAGAGCCGAATTCCAACGGACAATTGATCGCCATGATTCGGTCCACGCTCTTGGGCCATTGCCGGATGAAAGCAAATCCCACAAGCGCGCCGAGTCCATGCCCGATCAAAGCCACCTTGCCAATCCCCATCTCCTCCATGAAGCGATTGATCAGGTCTGCCTGTCGATCCAGTGAATAGCGCAACGGATCGCGTGTAGACTCGCCAAATCCGAACAGATCGATGGCATAGGCGCGAAAGGAAGTGGATGCGATCTGCATGGAATTGATCCAATACCTCCAGGATCCCACCCAGCCGTGCAAGAAGACAATCGGACGGCCGCGTCCCAATGCCTCATAATGAACTATCGAACCATCCAGGAAGATTGCGCTCATCAGGCGTTATGTCACTTGCCAAATTTCGTCAATATTGCCCGCACGCGTTCAGTCAATTGATAGGGAGCAAATGGTTTGAGCAGGTATTCCTCGGCGCCGGCATCCATCCCGGTTTGAATCTCGGAATCCTGACCCTTGGCAGACAGGAAAACCACCGGCACGTGTTGCAAACCCGGGGTCGCCTTCATCGCACGGCAGGCGTCGTAACCGGTCATTCTTGGCATGCGCACGTCCATCAGGATCAGATCCGGGATCGATTGAGTCGCGTGAAGCAAAGCCTCCTCCCCATTGGAAGTGGTGGTCACCTCATGACCTGCGAATCTCAATGTGAATGCCACCAGTTCACGGATGTCGGGTTCGTCTTCGGCGATCAGGATGCGGGCCATCCATTCTCCATTATTTGTGCACCGGCAGAGTAAACGAGAAGGTGCTGCCCTCACCGGCAACGCCTGTGCTCGTCATCCATATCCGGCCGTTGTGCATTTCGATCAATTGCCGCACGATGGGCAAACCCAATCCGGTTCCCGGTGTTGCCAGAACCATGGGATTCTCACCCCGAAAGAAACGGTCAAAGACACGCGCCTGATCTTCGAGGGCGACACCAACGCCTGTATCCTGAACATCCACCTGCACATCTCCGTTCACCAGATGGATTCCAACGCGAATCCTGCCGTGCTCCGGCGTATAGTGATAGGCATTATCAATTAGGTTCCCAAGTATTTGCCGAACGCGCTCTGCATCTCCAATCACTGGTGGAACTTTGGTGGGAACATCCAGGATGATGTCCATCGGCTTCTTTTCATCCTGAGAACGACCTTGGACCTCCCGAATGACATCCTCAGCGACTTCGCATAAATCCACTGGCTGCGGATTTAATGTCACCCTTCCGGATTCGATGCGCGAGATATCGAGCAGATCCCCCACCAGCGTGTTCAATCGATCGATATTGCTGCGAACGATATCGAGGAAATGGGTCTGGTTTTCATTGAGAGCGCCAGCCGCGCCCATCACAAGAATATCCACATACCCTTTGATGGCCGTCATGGGGGTGCGCAATTCATGGCTGACAGTTGCCACAAATTCCGATTTCAGGCGGTCCACCTCCACCTCATGGGTAATGTCGCGGAAGATGGAAACTGTGCCGAGGAAATCATTCTGCAGGATCACCGGCGCCAGGTGAACTAGCGCAATCCGTCCATTTTCCAATTCCAACTGCTCGGCATAGGTATCGCCCAACTCATAAGCGGCAGGGTTTTCCGACCAATGTTGAATGGTTTGCATCCACTCGCTGGCCGCCTTGCCGAACATCCCGACAAAGGAATCGAGCGGGCTGCCCAACATCCGGGTCTCCTCCAGAGCCAGTATCCTCTCTGTGGAGGAATTGACGAAGGTGATCCGATTATCGGGCCCTGTTACGAGCACTCCATCCGCTACCGCCTCCAGGATGGCTTGAGAACGGCTGGCTTCCTCCTGCTCCTTGCGAAGCATCACGCCCAGGCGCTCGGCTTGATCTCGGATCAACTCATACAGATGGGCATTGTTGATGGCCACCGCCACCTGGCTGGCAATCGCCTTCACCAGGTTCAACATTTCACTGCTAAAGAAGTTTTCGATGCGCTGGAAGACCATCAGCACTCCGATCACATCCTCACCCACCAGCATCGGTACGATGATCGCACTGCGATGGTCCTGGCCGGATTTGGAACTGCGGACCCAGCGAGGATCTTCGCGCAGGTCATTCACCAGCACGGCCTCCCGGTTCTGCACCACCCAGCCTGCCAAACCCTCGCCAATTCGCATCGTAAAACCACGGGTACCCATCTCTGTCCGATCGGTAAGATAACCGTACCCAGCCCGGTAATGGAGCAGATTATCTTCGGCATGCACGAGCATGATCGTGCCCTGTTCGGCACCGATCGCCTCATTTAACATGGAAAGGGTTCGGTTGAGCGCGCGATCAAGATCGAGGCTGGAGGAAACCTCGGTAAGAATGCGCAACAAGGTTTCGGTGTTCTGCTGCTCACGCTGCAGCTGGGCCGTGCGTTCCACCACCCTGGCCTCGAGTTGGGAGGCAAGCGTTTGAATTTCGACAAACAGCCGTGCGTTCTGAATCGCCACGATAGCCTGATTTGCCAGTGTACCGAGGATCTGCAGATCCTCCTCGGAATAGGCATTCGGCTTGAAGTTTTGAACCGACAACATACCCACAGCTTTCCCAACCAGAATCATGGGCACAGCCAGCACAGAGGATGGCTCACTATCTGCTTCAATCACAGGGGATTCCGAGCCGGCAGAATATGGTCCCTGAAGCAGGAGGGGGATTCCCTTCTCAATAACCTGGCCGGCTAACCCTCGCCCAATGGGCACGCGGCGGGAGGTGATTTGAGATCCACGACCTGCTTGAAAGACAGTTTCGATCTCATTCGTGGATTCATCCAGGAGCGAGATCAAAAACACATCCACCGGCATCAGTCGTTCCGCGGCGTGATGGATGGTTTGGTAGATCTCATTCAGATCAAAACTTGCGCTGATGCTGGCGCTGGCTTGATTGAGCGTGGACAATCGCTCCGCCGTTTGAACGGTGGACTGGTACAATCGGGCGTTTTCGAGCGCAATCGCTGCCTGATTGGACATCGTGCGCGCGAGCTCCACTTCGTTGATGGCGAAGCGGCCGGTACCCGTCATATGGCAGAAGATCATGGCGCTTAAGTTGGAACCGCTGGCCAGCGGCAGGACCAACATGGCGGTTGTATTTTCTCCCAACAATTCCACCAAGGGTGCGAGGTCCGGCTCGCGCCAGACGTCATCGGTGTTAAAGATCCCGAGGGATTCCCTTAGCCGGTTGAAAATGGGAGCGGGCGGAAGTTCGCGCGGCAACTTATAACGCGTGCGTGGAGTGGAGATCCGCCAAATCGCCTGACTGCGGTCGAAGGTAACCACGGATACCCGCCTGGCACCCAGTCCCTTCAGCAATTCTTCAGACGTCAAATCGAGAATCTCGTCCGTGTCCAGCAAGCCGGTGAGGGCTGAGGCGAAACGGTTAATGGTCGCCAGGCGCTTCGAACGCTGATCGAGTTCAGTCGCACGACTGACACTGTCCTCATATAGGCGGGCATTATCCAGCGATACGGCGGATTGCGAGGCAAAGGTAAGGCCCACCTGCATTTGTTCGCGGGAATAATAATGCGCCTGCCATTTTTCCACTGCCAAAGCACCCACCAGTTCTCCTTTGGAGATCAACGGAATGCCCAGCCAGGAGAGCCGCGGCGCCTCAACCGGAACGAAGCGGGGGTCCTCGCGCACATCATTGACCAGAATCGGCTGCCCGCTCTGAGCCATTTCCTTGAAGAGCGCGCTGTCACTGACCGAGACGCTCAATCCCAGTCGTTGATCCGCATCCGGAAATCCTCGTGTGGAGACAACTTCAAGACGGTCCCGATCTCTTAACCAGAGTGTGGCTGTGTCATAAGGAACGACTGGGGCGAGTTGATCCAACAATGAGTTGACCAATTGGTCGCTTCGCAGGCTTGAAGTCAGCGCCGCTGCTGCATTATTGAGAGCTTGCAATTGGCCCGCCCGTTCCTGGGTGGCCTGGACCAGACGGACATTGTCAAGAGAAAGGGCTACCTGCTGCGCCAGCGAAAGCAGCAGCGCTTCATCCTCCGGGCGGAAGGCGGAGGGCGTGTTGAAGTTGTCGAGAATCAGCAATCCCAAACCCTGATCACCGGCCAAGACCGGTACCATCATGCTCGAAACAGGCAGCCGACCGCCTGTCGCCTGACGATACAAAGCCAGGTTTTCCGCACTCAGGTTGTAATCGCGTGGGAAGTTGATCTCATTCACCCGTCGGGTAACCTTGTTCAAAAAGACCATCCCAGGCAGGGCTTCGCCGAGACGGTAATGGATCATGGACATGCTGACGTTATCGGCATATCCCGCCACTGCGCGAGGCACCAGCACCTCGTTCTGAAGGTTCCAAACCAGCACGGCGCCGGCATGGGCATTTTGGATGACCTTCCGGGCACTCTCGAGCAGGGAATTGACCATCGCATCCGGGTTTAAGCCAGAGAGTTGGCGGCTGAAATCCAGCAGTAAATTCACTTCATCCAGGCGTCGCCGTGTCTGGTTGAGCAGGGATATGTTCTGCAAGATGAGGGAAGTTTGCTGGGATATCTGCAGGTACACTTGCCGGTCTTCATCCGTGAAGACAGGCATCGGCTCGGGACTCATCGCCAGCATCGCTGCAACCGGCTTGCCCTCGATCAACACCGGCAAACAGATCACTCCCTTCGCCCGAAGGGAAGTGAGCAGAGAGGTTTCACGCCATTCTTCATCCTCATCCAAATTGGAGATCAGGATTGGTTTTCCGACCTGCAGGCAAACGCGTAACGGGTTTCGTTGACCGAACAGGGCCTCCACATTCACGGATCGAGGCATGCTCCCCATAACATGCAAGAGCCTGGGACCTTCGACGGTATTTTCCGCGATCAAGGCCACGGTCATACCCAATTGAGTAAGCGTTTCCCTTCCCAGCGCGGAAAGTGCGGAGGAGGCATCCAATTGCCGGCTGACGGATTCGGTGATTGCCAGGCCCGCGCGAACGCGCTGTGCGCGACGGTCAAGTTCGTGCAGCGAAATGGTCTGGTCCAGATCCTTACGAAGCAATATGGGCAAATCGTTCTGGGTGAGTTTGAGAAGTTTCTGTTGACGCTGTATGCCGGAAGCAAGGGCATCAATACGGGTCTGCAGTTCTGAAGTGCGCGCAACCTGGTTGATCACAAGCGCGGCTTGAATCGCAAATACTTCTATTTGTTGGATGGTCGTCTGATCTGGTCGCAGCCCATTGGAGGGATCATCCAGGCTGATGAGTCCGATCATCCTGCCCTCGGCGTTTTCAAGCGGGACCAAAAGGAAATCCTCGGGATTCCACGCATCCGGCGAACCATCCGAGGCAAGCTTCGGCAGGTTGAGCGTGACCATGTGCACATCCGAGGGGACCACCGGTGTCTGCTCCGCCGGGATGAAAAAGGATCGACTGACCTTGAACTCCGGTTTTAGCAACTGCTGGACGCTGGCCAGAGGCGGTTTGCGGATAAGGATTTCATTCCAAGTATCCGGTGGAATCCCCACGGCGCACACCCGCCGCAGGAGACCGGTCTCCGGCTCAACCATGCTGATCAACACCACGCGAAAGGGAGAGGAGTCGCGTATTCCGCCGGCGACCGCACCCAAGATCTGGTCCAATGGCTGGTCGGAGCCCAGGCTGTGACTCACATTCGTCAAACGAGCCAGTGTATCTGCCTGGCGGCTCATCCGCTCGCTGCGTTGTTTCTCGACTTGATATTTCCGCGCATTGTTCACGACAATGCCAGCATGGGCCGCAAGAGATTGTACCAATTCCACCGAATCAGGTGAAAAGAAGTTGGGCTGGTCAGAATGCAGAGTGATCAGACCGATTGTGTGCGCGTGAGATTTCAACGGCATGATGATTGCCGAATTGACTTTTGCATGTGGAGGAGGAATTCCATCCAGCGAATAATCACCAACCAACTGTGGTTCTCCGGTTTGCAGCACCCGGCGTTCCAGGGAGGATAAATCCCGCGTTTCCGAACACCCCACAGAATAGGCCACCCGCATCTCTTGCGGATCGGTTTCCGCCTCGAGCAACAGGATCGAGGCACATTCAGAATGGATCACCTGCATCGATTCCTGATGGATCGCCTGAAGCATCCGATGGATATCCGGCGCGGTCCCAAGTTCCTGGCTGATGCGCATGATCGCCGATAGCTGGGAAATCCGCCGCCTCAGCGACTCATCCGTCTGGGAGCGCAGGCTGGCGGTTTCCACTGCGGTGGCCAATTGTCCCGCGGCGGTTATGGCGATCTGCAAATGCTCCGATGAAAAATAATCCTTGGCGGTGCTTCCGAGCACCAATTCTCCAATACCGCGTTCGCGCGTGACCAGCGGAACGATGATTGCAGATTCCAACCGCAGGTTACTCGCCAAAGGCCGGTAGGCTGGCAGAACGAGTGGATCCAGGCTCAGGTTGCCGGTCGTGAAAGGTCGCTGGGATCCAGAGACCGTTTCCCGGTAGTACGGATCCTCCACATAGACCTGGACGAGTCTTTCACCGGCGTTATCAGAAAGTCCGTACACCGATGTGCGATCCAACTGCAATTCGCCGCGCGCTTCGTCCATTAAAAACACGGCACCGACGTCCGCTTGGAAGAGTTGAGCCAGTTCATGGACGGAGAATTTAAGGATCTCATTGAGCGTCGCCGAGGACCCGGTCAGGCTGGCGATCCGCCGCAACGTATCAGCACGACGCGCGCGAATGCGTGCCTGCTGAACCAGCAGGACATTTTCAATGATCGCGGCAGCTTGACTCGCAATGATGTTCATCAGGCGTAACTCATTCGTATTGAAGGAGGTGGAGCCATCCTTGTGATGGCCTATCTGCATATACCCTAGCATTCGCCCGGAGGAGACCAGGGGAATGAGCGCATTGTCGCGCAGGCTTGCTGCCTGGGCGATGTCGATCAGGTCCAGGGCGCGCCACGAATTATCGGTGATCGCATTCGAAGTGATCACCGCCTGCTGATTCAATAAAATCTCTTCAGCAGGGCTGCCGGGCATAATGGAGGTACGGTAGATTTCAACAAAATGAGAGGGCAGTCCGCGAAATGGATTCTTCCCCTCCAATATCCGCTTCTCGTCGTCAAAGAGGAGGAATCCGACGATCTCCACTTCAAATAACGGAGTTATGTTTTCAATCAATTGAGAGAACAGGTCCTGGGTGTCGCGGATCGATCCAAGAGACTGGTTCAGGCTGGCCAGCCCGGCCAGTTCGGTGGCACGTTTTTGTTCCTGGTCAAACAGTTTCGCATTGCGAATCGCAACCGCCGTCTGACCCGCAATAAGCTGCAGAAAATCGAGATCATGCTGCCCGAACGAACCGGCCGTGGTTTGGCCCGCTTCCAACACACCGATGAACTCACCACCCGCGAATAATGGAATACCCAGATAGGATTGGATGGGCTGAAAATCGCTCCCTCCGGTCAATTCCGGCTGGGAGCGCGCATCAGGGATCAACATCGGAATTCGACGCGATACAAGCAGGTTGGTAAAATTCCCAAATTGCGAGGTACTCACACGCACGCTCCCAGCCGGACGATCCTCGGCGGTCTTGAAGCGATAGGGAATCAGTATGTGATCAGGTTCCACCCACAACTTGATCTCAAGGATATCTGAGGGCACCGATCGGCTGACGTAATCCAGAATGGCGAGGATTGTCGAATCCAGATTCAGGCTGGAGGAAACATTCTGGCTGAATTCTGTAACGGTCCGGAGGATTTCATTCGAAGTCGTGCTCCCTGGTTCCAGTGACGGATAAAAATCCCGGCCGCGCAGAGACACCAGCATGATGGGATATACACCCGGTACCTGGAAGGAAGTGATCTCAACCAGTTTTCCATGGATGGTCACTCGCTTCGAGCCCGGTTCCGCGCACACGTCCAGGAAATCCTCCGATGGTCGAACGCGGCGTGCCAAGCGCTCCAGGTCGTACGGCTCATTTTCCCGCAATTCGAAGAAGGCCCGGGCCGGTGCGCTGATGTAATCCACTCGTCCACCCGGCTGAAGGATGATCATTGAGTCTTTCGAAGAGGAGGAATCCGAATACGAATATTGGTCTGCGCTTGCCTGCATGGCGGCGGGAGAACGGGGCATGATTCGAATGACCGCCCAGACCAGAATCATCAAGAGCAGCCCGCCCAAAAAGAGGCTGATGCCCAGTTCAGCAATCATAAAATCGCATCATCCCATCAGGCCGAAGCCGAGGTGGCAGTATCCATCCGTCGGGCTTCTGCCGCCAGTTCGGTAATCTCCCGTATGTCTGCGAAGGAATGCAAACTGGGTGAGACCAGCCCGGCAGACATCGTCATGAACCCTACTTTTTCCACACCTCCATCGGGTTTTGGAGCCTGAATAAATCCCTGCTGACGATCAATGAAATTGTAGTGGGTCAGAATCTCGTCCGCGAAGCGTTCCTTGATCTTCTGGCGGATGGCCGGAGCTGCGGAATCGGTCGTGATGATGATGAAATTATCCCCGCCGGCATGGCCGATAAAATCTCCCGAAGTTCCCAATTCATCCACCACCTCTCCGATCAGCATGGCGGTAAAACGCATCACGTCATCCCCGGCGACAAATCCATATACATCCTTGAAGGCTTCGAAATGATTCACCCGCAAATCGAGCAGGGCCCAATCCCTTTCGCGGATAATGCGGCGCAATTGTTCCTCGATCAAGCGTCCCGCGGGCAATCCGGAACGGGGATCGGTCAGGCTCTCGCGCTCCGAGCGCCGGATGGCGCCCTGGACACGCAGTTTTAATTCCTCAATATCAAACGGCTTGGTGATGTAATCATCAGCCCCCAATTCGAGCCCCTGAAGTTTGTCACTGCGTTCGTCCTTTTGTGTAAGGAAGATGACCGGGATGTGGCTGGTGCGCATGCTCGTGCGCAACCTGCGGCAGACTTCATATCCATCGATATCCGGCAGCATGATATCCAGCACCATTAAATGCGGCAGAACCTGTTTCACCTTCTCCAGGGCGTCGGCCCCGCGATGAGCCACATCCACCTCAAATTTAAGACCCGTGAAGTAGATCTTGAGCATATTGGCGATATCAACATCATCCTCCACGACCAACAGGCGGGCATTTCCCATACGGCCTCCTCTACACGCGTCTCTGATTCTTGCGGGCGTTTCTTCGTATCATTTCGATCTGGGCGTCCGTCACTTCGCGCTCGAAGGAGCGAAAACCGCTCAAACGGAACCCATGTCTTTCCGCGATGGCGGTGATTTCGTTCACGCGCGACATTTCGATTTTCCTTCCAACCGTGTAGTCCTCAAAACGGCCTTCCAGGGCAAGAGCCATGGTTTCCGCCATGCAGGCATACGCCTTACCTTCCGGAAAACCAAAATTAAAATGGAAATTCACGGGGCCTGGGACATCCACCATGCCTCCGTCGATGACTAATATATCATCTCTTACCGCAGCCACCATTGCAGAAACGTCGCGGGGGCGCGCCACATCGCATATCACGCTCCCCGGCTGCAAATTTTCCGGCCGCAGGATATCATGGATCGCGCTGGTCACGGTAAGGATCAATTGCGCATCCTTCAATCGGTCCATCTTTGTGCTGGTGATCAATTCGCTGCGAGAACCGACCGAGAGTTGATCGCGCAAAACAGCCAGCTTGTTTTCATCGCGCGCGATCAGCAGCGTGCGCGCAGCCCGGCCGGCAAACAGCTGCGAACATACACGTCCGATCGTTCCGCTTGCTCCGACCACCGCCACCGTCGCATCCTCGATGTGAATATCCATCAGGGCCGCCGCATCGCAAATGGACTGCACAGCCATCGAAACCGTGAACGAATCTCCGGTGGTGACCGGAATATCCAGGGAGTTAGCGATGGTCACCCCGGCATCTCCGACCACGGAGGTGAAAGCGCCGAGACCGAGAATCTGCGCGCCCAGCGATTCGGCCATGCGGCCGGTTTGGATGATCTTCCGGTAGACGGTAGATACGGGCAATTCGCGCATGCGCCGCGGGGTATACGGACAGGCCACGAACCATCCCCGGATGACTTTACCGGTAGCCTCGGAGGTGACCCCTTCAATTTCGGATATGTAGATCGGAGGAAAGAAGGTGGAGAAGAAATCGATCTGCCGCTCATTCAGCACGCGCCCCAGCAGGGGGAATTTCCGGCTGACATCGCGTTTGGGATCGATTGGATGAATGATGAAGGCAAAACTGTCCATTGTTACCAGGACTCGATGATCTGCCTGGCTTCTTTGTGATAAGGAGTTTGATGCAGGTGAGCAAGCCGGAAATGATGATGATCGCTGTCGGCGAAGGTGACGTCCCGGTCGATCACCCGTCCCTCCTTGGAAGCCACCAGCACCACATCCGACTCGATCGTGCGTGCCGGATAGATGATCATCCCCGAACCAATGCGGCAATTGTGACCGACACAGCCCCCGATGACCGGCCGATTCGATATGTTTAAATTTCCCGTCCCATCGCGGGCGCGAATTGGCGTGGGAATCAGGTTGTAATCCGTCCAAGTCGATCCGGCCCCAATAAAGGTATTGCGACCTATTACACACATTTGCAGGCAGGTATTTTGCGCCACCATGCTGTTTTCCATGAGCGTGGTCATAAAAAGACCGGTTCGGAACGGCAGGAATGCCCCGTCACCCACAACCGAGAGCATGATCTGCACCCCCTGTGAGATATTGACGTTGTTGCCAATGATGCTGTTATCGATCACCGCCCCGGCATTGATGGTGACATTATCGCCGATGACCGCCGGTCCCTTGATGACAGCTTTCGGGTCGATTACGCAATTTTTTCCGATCTTGACCGCTTCGGAACATTCCAATACCTGCCGCCCCTCGTAAACCGCCTTGCCAATGATCCTTATCTTGAAGGCAAGCGATTCATTGGCTTGTCTCTCAAAGCGCGCCCCTCGAGCAAATTGACCGAACACCATATCCGCCATCAACACGTGCACCCAGGAATCGATGGCGATCAGGGATCTCAACGGAACCTGGAATACGAGATCGCCGCTTTGATCCGCCATGTACGTGGGTACATGATAGTAGCCAATCTCGCGCGCTTGAAGATCCAGGACGAGGGGTTCGGCGCCTGCCACCGGACCTTTCGGGTAGTACCATAAATCCGCCAGGTACAGGCTCCCCGCCGGGGAATAAGAGGTGGACAGCGGCAGCGCGTGCTCACGGAAGGCTGGATCATCCGCCCGTAAGGCGGCCCGCACCGGGCGGTTTCGCTTGAGCGCCATCTCCATAAAAGTATCGATGTAATCTTTATCGAAGAACAGGTTGTCGCGGTAGACGATGGCCGGCTCGCGTACCGGCTGCATTCTTTCCCCCGGTTTGAGTTCCATTTCGCGCGATACGTATGGCGCCAGCAGATTCCGCTGGTGCAGCCAGAGAGGTGAGTTCTGGATTCGCAGGTCACGCGCGGTTTCGCAAAACGGCATGATCGGATTCTGCGCGTGCAGGATGATCTTCAGCATAGGCAGGATTATAAATCAAAGCACCGAACCATCCTTACCGCTGATCCAGATTGAAACGCTACGTCAACCTGCAGGGGGAATTAGAGCGGCAACGGATCGATCTCGATGGCGCAGGAAGGGTCCCCTCGGGCAATACACGCGATTTCTTCCACTTTGAACGATTTTCCCCCGCTGACCCAATACAGCGATTCCTGCAACAAACCCACCGCCAGGTGACAGGCGACCTCGCTCGTGTTGCGCTTCCAACACAGGGGGCATCGTTCGATGTGCCAGTAGATTTTGTCCCTCCTTTCCTCCAGGCGCACCTTCTGGTCGGTGTGCTTGTTGAACAACTCTGCAAATGCCACCGCGCCCGTGTGCAATTTCGTAGGGAGCGGCAGAAGGCGAAAGGCGATCCCGGTCAATCCCAGCATCGACCCATATTCCCGTAACCCGCTCTTGAAGGTAGCCCGGCCGACCCTCAACGCCACCCCGCGTCCCCCGCTAGGACCATATGTCAACTCGAAAGCTTCTTGGATCGCGCTTACCGTCTCAAAGGGAAAGGTCCGGTCGTTGCGGGTGGGCGGAGGATTATCGATAAAGTGGCTCAGGTTTTGCAGACGGAGAACGGCATTTTTCCCATTCACCCCCAAGACCTCTTCCATTCCCAGCAGGATGATCCTGCCCATTTTTTCCGGATAGAAATATTTTTTTGGATTCATGCAACCGAAATCTCGTCATCCAGGAAAGATTTCAGTTTCTGTCCAAAAAAGGTCGGCTCCTCGAACATCGGGAAATGGCCTGCCTGGGGCAGCCGTTCGATCCTAGCGTGCGGTATGCCCTTCAACATCGGCTGCCATTGGCGCGGATGGACGATCACGTCCCGGTCACCGTATATCCCCAGGGCCGGGACTTTCACCTTGGGCAGATCCGGTCGAAGGTCCGTGCGGCGAAGCGAGGCGATCGAAATCAGGAAGGATTCGAGCGTGGTACGGGAAAGGTCGCGATCCATCATGTCCGGAAATCGCGGATCGCTGCAAATAAACGGGGAATACAACCGCATGCCGGCCCGAAAAACAGGCATCATATTGAACAGCAGGAAGGCGATCGGGCGTATGCCGGCCAGCTTGAGCAGTGGAGCCAGCGAGGAGCCTACCATGGGAGAGCCAACGACGACCACCTTGCTTACCCGATGCGGGAAACGAATGGCAACGGCGAGGCTGACCGTGCCCCCCATGCTGTGCCCGACCAGTGGAGCATGGACGATCCCCAACTGTTCCATGAACTGATCCACCAGGCTGACAAAATCCGAAACCGCGTAGGTCTCGCGCTTTTTTCCGGATTCGCCGAATCCCCAAAAATCCATGGCATAGGTCCGGTATGATGTTCCAAGATACGCCATGGTCTCCTGCCACAACCCCCAGGAACCCAGCCATCCATGCAGGAGGATGACCGGACGGCCGCGCCCGAAGACTTCATAATGCAAGATACCCTGATCGGTGGTGAGGGATGACACGCTGGGAGGACGATCCGGTTTTCCGGATCGATCTACTTTTTGGATTCCATTTCCTGCAGGATGCTGTAGAGCAATTCGAGCAGCACCGTCTTGACCGATTCACGGTCGGTGGCGACGCAGGGCAGCAGTTTTGTGTGAGCATCGAGGCGCAGCGCATTTCGCACATCCTCCATCTCCCAGGCATCCTCCAGGTCCTGCTTGTTTGCGGCAACGATGAAAGGTGTGGGCGCGTAGGCGCGGAAGGTTTCCAGGATCGAGCGCGCTTCGCGGAACGTCTCCGGGCGGGTGCTGTCCACCATCACGATGAAACCCAGCATGCCCTCCGAAAGGATCTCCCACATGAAGTCGAAGCGTTTCTGCCCCGGCGTCCCAAATAGGTACAGGACCAGGTCCTCGTCCACCGTGATGCGCCCAAAATCCATGGCTACCGTGGTGGACGATTTTACGGCACGCTCATCCTCGGTGGAGATCTTCCGCTCCGTGGCAACCACGTCAATCTCACTGACCGATTGAATGAACTGGGTCTTGCCAGCACTGAATGGACCTGTCACTACCATTTTGACCGTTTGCATGGTTCGGTTCCTTTTGACCCGGCGGCATTACATCGTGCGAATGCGACCGATCAATTTGTTGATCAAAGTTTTCTGCTCTTCCTTGTCCTGCGTCGGGAACATCTTCGGGTTGGTGGTCGGGATGGGCGATCCCGCAGGTCGAACCACCTCCACCAGGCCCGCCTGCAGCAATCCATAGACGATCCTGCGGATTTCCAGTTCATCCAGTTTGTTCGTACCGGCGATCTGGCGCATCGTATTCTTGGGGTCGACGAACTTGACGACCTTCCATTCGTCCACGCTCAGGTTGACGTTGGTCAGTGGTCGCTCGGTAAATTTGAGCGCCATATCCAGGCTGGGGATCTCATCCTGCAATTGTTCCAGTTCACGCAGCTGGCGCGAGCCTTCGATGATGATATTCTCAAGTTCGAGCTTGACGTTGATGCGGTCTTCCGGCGGAAGCATGTCGTTTTCAAACCGAAAGATCCCCTCCACCCATGTGAATAGTCTTCGAATCGCATCCGTGAAATACGCCTGTAAATTGAGCAGGATATCCTCCTGCGTCACGTACCCGGCATTGATTAACAGCAGACCGAGTTCCTTGTCCGTCATCTGGCCGGCGCGGTCGGCAATGGCACGGAATTGATTGGCATTGATCTTGTTTGCCTTGTGCAGGACGAGCGCGAGACTTCCATCCTCCCTTCCAATGCGGGCATAGGCGAGTTTGCCCTCACGGAAAGAAACCTGCGCCTGCTCGGTGGGACCTTCCACGATGAGCGTGCCGGTTTTTCCGGCTAAATTGATTAGATTTAATAACTGGGTGATCGTAAAATCGCGTAGATTTCCGCGCAGCGCCATAGTTCCTCTTATTGCCCGTCACTTTTGGGAGAGTGCGAAAATTATACTTGCTCGGGGAGCATGAGTCAATTAATAGGCTTTGCACTCTTGTGAGGCAGTGACCGATTCACGACTCATATCATTCTCACTGCTCGACCAGGTATTATCCAGGTGATTGGCCCATTTTTCAGCGATTTCGAATCCGAATTTTGGAAAGCTTTCGCCCCC
>VGNF01000007.1 GCA_016866195.1 Chloroflexota bacterium
AAAACCGCGCAGCAGGACACCGAAATAGCCTGTCACGAGCTGCATGCTGGGAATTGCCTGCTCATCCGAATTCTAATACGTGAGGAAAAAATGATCCTGGATCGGTGGCTGTATGGAAAAACCTTGCCGGGGGAAACTCGTAGCCAAAATGATGGACTGGATCGCGCGCTCCGATGAATTGAACCAGCAATTCGACGCATCCATTCGGCGTATCACCCTTCCGGTACAGATAATCTCATGGAGCCGATTAAGCTGTCGCCCCTCGACTGAACCAGTTGGTCCACTCGCGTTTTTCCCACAACACGAGGATCGGAGCAGCGATAAAGATCGAGGAATACGTTCCGCTGAAGAGGCCAACCAGCAGGATCACGGCGAATTCCTGAAGCGTAACACCTCCAAAAAGAGCCAGGGCCAGCAGAAGGAATTCCACGGTCATCAATTGGGTGTTGATCGAGCGTTGCAGGGTTTGGACGATGGAATGGTTCACCAGCTTTTCGTAATCCAGGCGCCGCAGGATCGAGGAGTTTTCACGGATGCGGTCGAATACCACCACCTTGTCCTGAACGGAAAACCCGATCACGGTCAACAGTGCGGTCAGGAATAAAGCATCCATCTGCCAGTCGAATAACCTGGCTCCCAACGCAGCAACGCTGAACACCACGGCCACGTCATGTACCATGGCGATGATCGCGCATACTCCATACCGAAATGCGTTCGAAACTTTTCGGAAGGCAATCGTGATGTAGATGACCACAGCCAGGGCGGCCACGGCCACAGCCAGGATTGCCCTGGAGGTGACCTGTCTTCCGATGCTGGGCCCCACACTATCGAATCGAATGACCTGCGGGGCAGAGCCGGCCGCAAGTTCCATGGAGGTTATGATTTCGTCTCGAATTTCATTGCTCAGAAAGGAGGAGCGAATGACCAGTGATCCGTTCTCCGTGGTTGTTACCTGGGCGTCGTCGATGCCGGCCGTTTCATAGATCGGCACGATCTCGGAGGTGTTCATTGAAGTTCCAGGGTCGAACTGAACTTCCAGCAAGCTTCCTCCGGTAAAGTCGATGGAAAGCGGCAAACCGCCGGAAATCAGGACGATCAGGCCGGGCAGGATCACCAGAAGGGAGATTGCAAAATACAAGTACCGTTTGCTGAGGATATCGATCATGGAGAGATCCTTCTTGATCCGGCTAGATTCCGAACCAGAGTGTAAGGTTTTGCGGCTTGAACGTGCGCAGAAACAGCACCAGCAGCGTTCTGGTCACATAGATGGCCGTAAACAGGGAGATGGCCACGCCCAGGGCAAGCGTCAGTGAGAATCCCTTGACGATGGTTGCCCCGAACGTGGACCCAAACCAGAACAGGATTCCCGAGGTAATAATCGTGGACAGGTTTGAATCACGGATGGACGACCAGGCTCTTGTCCATCCCTGATCCACGGCTTGAGAGAGGATCTTGCCGTTGCGCAGCTCCTCCTTCAATCGTTCAAAGATCAAGACAATCGCATCCAGGGCGGCTCCAGTCGATAGCAGGAATCCTGCAATGCCAGGCAGTGTCAGGGTGAAATGGAACCATTTGAAAAGGGCCAAGGCGATCGCGGCGTAGAACAGGATCGAGAGCACCGCAACGATTCCCGGCAAACGATAATACAGAATCATGAACATAGCCACGATCGTCATGCCGATCAGGCCGGCTACCAGACTTTTTTGCAGCGAATCCGCTCCGAGGGTGGGACCGATGATGCGAGTCTCCACGATCTTCAGGGGGACCGGCAGCGAACCGTAGCGCAATTGAATTGCCAGCGAGTTGGCGGATTCGAGCGAAAAATTTCCGCTTATGGTCCCCTGACCACCGGTAATGGCGCTTCCGATCGACGGTGAAGAGATCACCAGCTTGTCGAGTACGATGGTCAGGAATTTTCCCACGTTCGCCGAGGTGTGGCTGGCAAATATTTCAGACCCATTGGGCGTGAGCGTGAAATCGATTTCGTAACCGGTCCCTATCGCGTCCGTCCGCACGATTACCGAATCCAGATCCCCGCCGGTCATGACCGTGTGATAAACGGTATCTTCCGTGGAATCTTCGGAGGGTGGGACTTCCCCGGGTGCATTATCGCCCGGACTGTAATCGGTAGCGATGATGGTTCCCGGGTCCAGGCTGAAATCCCCCGTATCCACAAATTCCAGAAGTCCGGTTTGTTGGATGGTGGCCAGAACCGATTCGGTATCCTCAAGCCCGGGAAATTCCCCGACGATTCTGCGGTCGCCGGCGAGCTGAATTACATTTTCGTTGACTCCCAACGCATCGGTGCGCTGCTGAACGATCTGACGGGCTGTTTCCATGGCGTTTGCATCGACCGGAGAGTCTTCAGGGAGATCCGCCTCTAGCAGCACTTGCAGACCACCCTGGAGGTCTAGGCCTAGCCGCGGAGAAACGTCTCGTATGAAGAGCGCATTTCCATCCAGGGGATTTAGCACTTCGATCTGCGGACTTAGGTCGATCCACAGCGCGAAGGCAAGAACAAACACAATGGCGATGATACGGTTGGAAAGGTTTCTTATCATTCCTCGCAAACTCCATCCACGAAAATGCCAGCCGGGGGCTGGCGTGGGCGTCATTATACTCCTGTTGATGGGGCATGGGTAGACCGCTAGTGGATCCCGCCTGCACTGGAGAAAGCGCTTGCTCTAGATCGGAATGAAGGATTGACTGCCCGACAGGGAGAGCCTCAGGGTTTGTTGTTCTCCAGGAAATCCAATGCTCGACGAAGAACCTGATCGATCGTCATTCCGTCCGTTTCGATGATCACATTTGCATGTTCGCGCGCGTGCGATAATCTTCGCTGTTGTTCCTCGAAATCTGCCGGCAGCCAGTTCAATTTGCGGCGGAGGGAGGCGGTTTCAAAGGAGCATTGCAGGAAGAGGAGCAGGTCGGGTTTTGAGATCACCTGCCACATGTGTTTCACATAGGAATGCTCCTGGGCAATGTGACGACAGCGATATCCGCGGTTGCTCAGCCCCTCGATCAATGTGGATTTCCCGGCTCCGCACGGACCGACCACGCCGACCAGAATAGGTGAAGGCTCACTGCCCATTGTCGTGCAGTAACCGGTTCAATTGCTCAGGACCGCCAAGGACCGCCAGGACATCCCCGGCGTGAAGTATGCTTCGATCTGTGGGATGCATATCGGAGCGGTCGTCGTGGCGCAGCAGGACGATGTTGAGGTGATAATTATCCTCCACGTAACCGACAGTCTGGCCGGCGAAGGGGGACTCCCTTGATATCGTCAGGCGGGCGAGGCTGAGCAGCTGCCCTTCCACCGAGATCGGATTGGTCACATCCACTCCGGCTGCCGCGGCGGCAAAAACCGGGGCAGCCATTTCGGTCGCGCTCAGGGCAATGAATCCGAACTGCTCTTGAAGGGCGTGCGCGAAATCGTCGTCGAAGATGCGAATAACCACCTGAATGGAGGGATTAATGCTGCGTGCCTTCAAGGCGATCTTCAGGTTCATGGCGTCATTCTGCGTGGCGAGGATGATGGTACGCGCTTTCTGGAGGTTGGCAGCCTCGAGCGAGGCGGGACGGGCGGCATCATCCTGAATGACCGGAATGCCCAGGTTCCTGGCCGCATTGATGGTGTCGGCGTTGGGATTCAGTTCAATCACCGACAGGTGATGTCCCATCTCATGCAGTTTCATGGCCACCCGGAAACCGAGATGTCCTAGACCGATCAGTACGATGTGATGGTTGAGAGTGGAGGCAACAGCCATTTCCCATTCCTTGTTGCGGGTTCTGCGGTTGAAAAGCAGACTCCCGAAATCCGCCAGTCCCTGAGCCAGCACGATGATCCCGACGATGGGCATGAAAAAGTGAAACATTTGGAGTATTGGATGTCTTGGAAACTCATGATTGGGAGGCTGCAGGAAGGTGGCAGTGAGGACAATGTATATCGATTCAGCCAGGCTGCCGATGGGTTCATCGAGGATTTGAGCGAGGAAATCATAGAGCATTCCTCCGCCGATGACTGCCATCGAAAACCATAAGAGCGGCGATCGGAATTCCCGGAGCAGGATGAATGTGTCTCGAATTCCCGCCTGGATGTTTCGCAGCCGTTGATCCATCCCTAGTCGAATGGAAACTCGATCAGGCGGCATGGAGGGGCAGTCTGACGCTCATTCTGCGAACGTCGTCCCCATCGCGGGTGGTGACTTTCACTACGAGCACGCTGATATCATCTGCCGGACGGTCATCGTCCAGGCGGATGGCATGCGCCAGAAGGGCGTCGGCAAGCTGCTGAGGAGGCGGGTCCAGGTCTTCGATCAGCGAACGGATCGTTCCGCCCACATCCATGGGTAGTCCGCGTCGTTTGCCGGCGTGCATCAATCCATCTGTGAAGATGACGATCGTCAGCCCGCTTTCGATCCCCAGTTCGGTGATGACTGGTCGGACGTTGCGCGAGCTTCCGATCGGGATACTTTCCTCGGCGTGGAGGTCGACCTGCTCTCCACGACAAATATAGGTAAAAGATGGATTGTTGCGGGATAGAACAATGGTGTTGCTGTGAAGGTCAATCGAAGCGATGTTCAAGGTGGAGATGACCTTGCCGCCTTTTTCGGTGAAGAGCGCATCGGAAGCCGCGCGCGCCGCGGCTCCATCGCGAACCCCTTCTGCCAGCAGGCTGATCACCTTACGGACCACCATCATGGAAACAGCCTTCGCGCCGCGTCCGGAAGATTGGCCGTCCGCCAGCACGACGGACAGGCCGCCACCAGGCCGCTCGACGACTTCGAGGGTATCGCCGCTCTCGGAGACTGCATATTTGTTTATCTTGGCGACAGCGATTTGTACTTCCACGACCTCATTTTACTATGGCTTATTTCAACCTGACAGACAGTCCCTTTTCGAGGATGTCTGCAAGCTTGAATTGGTACAGCCAGATCCGATATCTATCTTCACTTGACGTGCTTGCCCCCGACAGCTATAATCTCCCCGCTTGATGGTTACCTACAGACGGGCTTCTGCCCGTCTGATGTATGTAAAAGGAGAACGATCCATGACCCCACATCCCAAGCGCAAACATTCGAAGGGCCGGCGCGACCGCCGACGATCTCAGGATGCGCTGGTAGCGCGCAATCTCGTCGCCTGCTCCAATTGCGGCGCAATGCGCCTCCCGCATACCGTGTGTTCGAGCTGCGGTTTCTACGATGGCCGTGAAGTCATTCAGATCAAGAAGGAAAAGAAGGCCAGCGAATGATCCACGACGGGTCGTGACGATCACGACCCGTTTGTGTTTTACCAGCCCGATGGAGGCGAATTGAATCTGGATTCTCACACGACCGCGTTTGTGTTTCCCGGCCAGGGTTCGCAAGTCCTGGGAATGGGGAGGGATCTGGCGGAGCGTTACCCGGTTGCGAAACAAACCTTTGAGGAAGCGGATTCGATCCTCGGGGTGCGGCTTTCGAAAATCATGTGGGAAGGGCCGGATGCGGATATAAAGGATACCCTGAATACCCAACCCGCCTTGTTCATCCACTCGCTGGCGGTGTTTCGTACCTTCTCACAGATCGAACCGGAATTCAAAGCGGCGGTTATGGCTGGGCATTCCCTCGGAGAACTGTCGGCGCTGGCGGCTGCCGGAGCTTTTTCATTCGAGGCCGGTTTGCGGCTTGTCCGCAGACGCGGCGAATTGATGAAGCGCGCCGGTGAACAGGCGCCCGGCGGTATGGCGGCAATCCTCGGTCTGGATATCCCGACTCTGGAAGGTGTTTGTACAGAAGCAAGCTTCGGGGAGGAGCTCGTCCGGGTAGCTAATGATAATTGTCCAGCCCAGGTGGTAATCTCGGGAGCAAAATCGGCTGTAGACCGTGCCATGGCGGGAGCCAAAGCGGCGGGAGCGAAACGCGCCGTACCCCTGGAGGTTTCCATTGCTGCGCACTCACCTCTGATGGCGTCCATACAGGCTGAATGGGATGAAGCAATACGCGAGGTTCCGTTTTCACCCTTGCAAGCCACAGTCATCGGCAATGTGGAGGCAAACCCACTGCTCGACGAGAACGCGGCGCGGGCGGATGTATCGGCTCAGATGCAATCTCGCGTTCGATGGACCGAGTCGGTCCGATTCATGGCGAATATGGGAATCGTAGATTTTGTGGAGATCGGTACCGGTACGGTTCTCGGAGGCTTGATCAAGAGGATCGTGGTGGAGGGCCGATCCCATTCCTTGGGAACGCCTGAAGATTTTGATGCCGTATTGTAGCTGAAGACGTTCCACGGCCGTGTAGTATAATGAACCCATGATCGTTCTGCCTGATCAACGAATGATCAGCCGCGGTATGCGCGGTCATGAAAGCATATCTGGTCAGTGCAATTTCCTGGCCAGTTTTTTATTTCCGGAGACGACATGCGCTTAAGCAAACTGGCGAGCGATATCGCCGAATCCCCTACCCTGGCACTGAACGAGGAGGCACGCCAATTGCGAGAACGCGGCGAGGCCGTGATCAATCTTGGGATTGGCGAACCGAAGAACAAGGCCCCGATCGGAGCCATTCTCGCCTCGGCGGCCAAACTCACCAGCGGGGAGGTGAAATACACGCCGCCGGATGGCCTGCCGTCCATGAAGAAAGCGGTCATTCGCTATACGGAGGAAAATTACAACCGCCTGGTGGCTCCTGAAAATGTGATCATCACCAATGGGGCGAAGCAGTCCCTGCATAATATTCTTTATTCAATTCTAAATCCTCAGGACGAAGTGATCGTCATCGCTCCGTACTGGGTGTCCTACACCGAGATGGTCCGCATGTGCATGGGCATACCGGTGATCGTAACCCCGGAAGATGGATCGTTCGTCCCTAGGTTCGAGGATATCGAGCGGGCTGTCACCTCATCCACCCGCGCCATCGTGTTGAACAGCCCGAACAATCCCTCCGGAGCCATTTATCCCCCTGAAATAATCGGAAAAGTGGTCGATCTGTGCGAGAAAAGAAGCATGTATCTGGTTTGTGATGATATTTACCACAAACTGATATTTGATGGGAATGTCGCACCGCCTGCGTATTCGTTCACCAAATATGAAGTGGATCATTCCCACGTGGTCGTCGTCAATGGGGTGGCGAAATTGTACGGCATGACCGGTTTTCGAATTGGCTGGGTGGTCGGTCCGCGAGACCTGGTCGCCGTGATGACCAATGTGCTTGCCCAAACCACTTCGTGCGTGTCACCGATCGCGCAGGCCGCAGCGGAAGGAGCCTTGAACGGAGTTCAATCGGTGGTGGAAGCGCTGCGCCTGCAAATCCAGAACCATCGCGATATCCTGGTCCGGGAAATGAAATCCTTTACCGGCGCCCGCCTGGTTCCGCCGCAGGGGACGTTTTATGCGTTGCCGGATCTGCGCGCCTTCAATGGCAATTCTGTGGAATTGTCGAAATTCCTTTTGAAGAAAGCCCTGGTGGTCACCGTGCCGGGCAGGGAGTTTGGAATGGAAGGTCACATTCGTCTGTCCTTTTCCGGGTCTGTCAAAGATATCACGGATGGAATCGCCCGGATAAAATGGGCGCTCGATCCCACTTCGCCCAATGAAATCTACATCGGCGATCGTAGGATGATCCGGGATTGGATGTAGGACTGGGGCGATGAACAATTTGCTGAACATCAAGACTCCCGCCGAATCGGTCGCGCATGCCCGCAAGGCAGACCACAATTTATCCAGCCACGGCATTTCCAATTTGCGACTGGCGTACTGGAACCTGCCTGCTGAAGCTCTGATCGAAGAGGCGGTTTTCCGTAACGAGGGCGCAGTGGTGAATGGAGGCGCCTTCGTATCCAAAAACACCGGGAAGCATACCGCCCGCAGCGCGAACGACAAGTTCATCGTGAGGCATCCTGATTCAGAAGGACAGGTGTGGTGGGGGATTTACAACCGCCCTTATGCAGCGGAGAAATTCGAGATTTTATACGATCGTTTGATGGGATTTCTCCAGGGCAGGGACGTCTTTGTGCAGGATGTCTTTGTGGGCGCGGAGGAGGCTTTCCGCCTGCCGATCCGCTTTGTGACGGAACTGGCCTGGCACAGCCACTTCATTCGAAACATGTTCATTCGGCCGGATTCGCTGGAGGCATACAGGCATTTCGTCCCCGAATTCACCGTCGTTGGGGTTCCCTCCTTCATGGCTGCACCCACAGTGGACAGCACAAATTCCGAAACATTTATCATCCTGTCCTTCGAGAAAAAACTGGCCATCCTTGGCAATTCCGCTTATGCAGGGGAATTGAAAAAGACCGCCTTCACGATCATGAACTACTTGATGCCTCTGGAGGGCGTGCTGCCCATGCACTGCTCTGCGAACGCGAATCCGCAGGATCCAGACGATGTGGCGCTGTTCTTCGGTCTTAGTGGAACGGGGAAAACCACTCTTTCGGCGGATCCTACACGCCGATTGATTGGAGATGATGAGCATGGCTGGAGCGATCGTGGCGTCTTTAATTTCGAAGGGGGATGTTATGCCAAGGTCATCGGTCTATCCGCCTCTGCCGAACCCGAAATCTATGCTACCACCGGGCGGTTTGGGACGATCCTGGAAAATGTAGCCTTTGATCCGATTACGCGCCAGATCGACCTGGATGACGATACGCTGACCGAAAATACGCGTGCCTCCTATCCGCTTGAATTCATCGAGAATTCCGTCCCGGATTTGCAGGCTGGGCATCCGAAGCATATCATCCTGCTCACGTGCGATGCCTCCGGCGTCATGCCTCCCATCGCACGCCTGACACCGGATCAGGCTTTGTACCAGTTCATTTCCGGATACACCTCCAAGATCGCGGGCACGGAGGTCGGTTTGGGCCGCGAACCGGAAATCACCTTCAGTACCTGCTTTGGAGGACCGTTCATGGTTCATCACCCTTCCCGGTATGCGGGATTATTGAAGAATAAAGTGGAACGATATGGCGTTCAATGCTGGCTGGTCAATACCGGCTGGGTTGGCGGACCTTACGGCGTGGGCAAACGGATTTCGATCAAACACACACGGGCATTGCTCGCGGCTGCGCTTTCAGGAATGCTGGCGGATATGCCGTATAAGCAGGACCCAGTGTTCGGATTCGAGGTTCCCACCGCTTGTCCGGGGGTCCCGGCGGAGGTGCTCGACCCGGCAAGTACCTGGTCGGATCGCAAGGAATACGACAAAAGATACAGGGATCTCGCCATGCGATTCATACAAAATTTTGCCAGGTTCGCAGACGAGACGCCGCCACAAGTGGCGGCAGCAGGGCCGAAATCCTAGTTACCTTGGTTTAATTGAAAATGCAAAGTCAACAACCTCGAATTGTATGGGTGGATTTCATCCGCAGTTTGAGCGTTTTTCTTGTCGTGATGATCCATACCGCCGGCCCTGTGAGCTACGAATGGGGGGAAATTTCCGTGAAGGATTGGATGACGGGAAACGCCTTCAGTTCTTTTTCACGTTTCTCCGTGTCCCTGCTGTTCATGGTCAGCGGCTATTTGTTGCTCAACAAGCGGGAGGACCTGGCTGGTTTCTTCCGCAATCGATTCCTCAAGGTATTTTTGCCCTTCCTAGGCTGGTCCGTGGTGTACCTGGTTTGGGAACATGGGTATCGGGATTTTACGTTCATAAATGCCCTAAAGGCAATAGCATATGCTATATTGACAACCCCGGCCGCCTACCACATGTGGTTCCTGTATGAGCTGCTATACATCTACCTGTTCACACCGGTCCTGCGCGTGTTCGTCCAGGCGGCAGACAAGGCGCACCTGTGGTATTTCGCGGGTATCTGGTTTCTCATGGGACCGGTGCTGATCATGATCGAGCGCATGGTCGGTTTGGAATTGATCGTCAACCTCGGGTTCATCACCCAGTATGTGGGGTTCTTCGTCCTGGGTTATATCCTGGGAAATATCCCCCTTCGGCGTGGTTTCATTGCATTATGCCTGATCGCATACGTATTGAGCGGACTCTTCACCATGTATGCAACGTATACACTGACGTCGATCAAAGGCTCCAGCGACCAGTATTATTACTGGTATGATCGTATCAATATTGTGATTATGTCCGTCTCAGCCTTTATCTTACTTAAATGGTGGGGGGAGAGACTATCCAACCTGAAGGTAATCCAGGCTTATGAGTACCTCGCTCGAACCAGCTTTGGCATTTATCTTGTTCATGTGCTGGTCTTGATCTACGTCAAACGGGCTGGATTGACCGTATTCTCCGGGCCGTTGGTTCTGACGGTGCCCGGGATGTCCTTGCTGGTGTGGGGGATTTCACTGGCTTTCGTTGTGATCCTTCAACAGATTCCTCTGATCCGCCGTTTAGTGCCAAACTAAAATGACCCCGCTCAGCGAGCGGGGTCATTTTGATCCTATTCATAGACCGGGGTTTGTATCGGCGTCGCGAACTTCCGACTTCGGCCGGGCCGTCGTTCCTGTTCGTAGATTCGCTGCTTCATCCGCCTGGCATCGATTTTACGCTGCACATATGGCGAAAAATACCCCGCATAGCGTTTTTGAATGTCCGGTTTTTGCCAGTCGTTGCCGGTAATCCTCTTTCGGCAGGCGGACGTGCCGCAGTAGCATTCGAATTCGTCATATGGAAGCGTATCGCACATGGCGTAATCGAAACAAACCTCTTCGCCGGACTTTATCTTTCGCATTGCAACCAGTCCAATCTGACCCGAGAGACCTGCGTTCGGATTGCATGAGTGATTGACATAATCTCCTTCGCCGATGAGTTGAGGGACCAGAAAATGGAGGTCCTCCACTTGCAGGGAGAGACTGCGGACTCGATCGGGAAGGCGGTTAAAGGCATCGTAATCATATACGGCGCCCCCGAAAACGGCAATGAGCTCACCTTTTTCGATGGATTCAAGGGCATACACTGCGTTTCCACTGCCATCGGCCTTCGGGCGGCCTTCCAACTTAGAAGACAGATAGGAACTTGGCTGTTTGGACATTCATATAACTTCCTTTCGTAGGGATTAAAGATTAACAGCGCCTCCCCCGGTGGACGAGCCGGGAAAAACGCCATTGATGACCGCAATCATACATGAAATATTCTGGATGTAAAGGTTTTTGTCGGACCAATTTCTCCTGTTTGAAAAGACCTCCTTCAATTGGAGCGCATGAACCTCCCTGGAAGTCCCCCTACGGGGACCAGTGTGCGCCCCAATCCGGCTCCGGGTGATTGGTCAACTGCTGTGGATTGGAACCATCCGCACGCATGATGTACAAATCCGCCTGATCGGCATTGCGCGTTGAATTGAAGACGATATACCTTCCATCCGGAGAATATCTTGCCCCGGCATTGTTGCCGCCGTCTGTCATCCGCATAAATTCACCGCTGGTTGAATCGAGTCGATATATATCGTTGTCATTGATAGGTCCAGCGTAGATCAGCAGATACCTTCCGTCCGGTGACCAATCCAAACTCCCGCCGATCCCTCGTAAACCTTGCGTCAGCCGCCGATGACCCGTGCCATCGGGATCCATGGTGAAGATTTCATATTCCTGAGAAATACCTGCGGACATGGCGTATGCGATCTTATCGCCGGCGGGGGACCAGGCTACCGCAACAATCGAATCCGGACCCTGATAGAGCATGCGCTGATTCGATCCATCTGAATCCATCGTCCAAATGGAAGTAGGCAGGTTGTCCGGTCGATTGGCGAACACGATGCGGCGGCCATCCGGTGAATAATCCGGCGAGACCACGTTGCCTACCCGGTCGGTCAACTGAACAAGTTGTTTTTGGTCAAAAACGAGCAGGTACAAGTCAAAGCTGCCGTTGCGATTGGAAGAAAATAGCAGACCCTTTCCATCGGGCGTAAAGACCGGATAGTAGCTGCTTGCATCCATATCTGTGAGTTGCGTGTATCCAGTTCCGTCGCGGTTGACAATGCATAATTGGTTGAATTCATTGCGTGTGCAGGTAAAGGCGATCTGCCCACCATGTTCGGCGGTTGGCGTCGGGGGAATAACTTTGGTGGGGGAGGGAATTGCGCCTGCCTCGAATTTGGTGGACGTGGCCGGGATGGTCGTGGATTCGTGATCGGATCTTGGAATCCAAAACAGAGCGATAATTCCAACCGCAAGAATCAAGGCAATTACAACCTTCCAAGGAAATTTCACCCCCCCGCGCTCACGCGGAGAAGGCAGGAGGGTGGCCAGACGATCCTCCAGCGGTGCCACGTCTGAGGCGATCAAGCTTGTTTTTGGTAACGAAGGGGATTTCCAGTTGGAAAGCGCTTTGGCGGTGATTGGCGCGCTGGTGGGCGAGATGTTACTCGGAATATCCTTCACGGGAATGCGCGCAGCCAGGGAGAGGCTGGTGAGCAATTCAGTGCCATTCTTCAACCTTTCCTCAGGATCCTTCCGCAATGCCCATAGCAGCATCCTGGAAAAGTGATCCGGGATTTCGTCACTTAAAGTTGAGGGAGTTGCGGGATTTTTTTCAAGGTGGACGCGCCGAATCGCTTCCTCCGATTTGGGCGGTGATTTGCCATTGATCCAGGCGCCGGTTGTCATTTGGTAGATCAGAGCAGCCAGGGCGTACATATCGCTGGCAGGTTGACATGCCATGCCGCGGATTTGTTCCGGCGACAGGTAAAGTCCGGGATATTTATCGAGAATTCTATGAGCGGTGGCTCCCAACGACCGCGCCGCACCGATGCCTCCCAATTGTATGGATCCCTGCCTATTAATGCGAATGAGCTCCGGGCACAGATTTAGATGGAGCAGTTCCTTCTCATGCAAAGCCTCAAGCGCACTGCACAAAGCTTTTAAGTAAATCAGGCCTTCCTCCACTTTTACGGATCCCTCCCGGAGGACATCCCGAAGGGATGGACCATCCACCCATTCCTCCAGGAGAAAAGCGTGCTCGTGGGTTTGGAAAACGCCAAGATATGGAATTAAATGG
The DNA here is from genome assembly GCA_016866195.1 of Chloroflexota bacterium. GTDB lineage: Bacteria > Chloroflexota > Anaerolineae > Anaerolineales > Villigracilaceae > VGNF01. The sequence continues at coordinate 12,924 of VGNF01000007.1, forward strand.
AGATGCTTCAAGCTCCTCAAAGTGGATGCGCTTTTTTCCAGTTCCTGAATCGGCTCGATCTTATGTGAAACGAATTCGGGAAGGAGGAAAACGGATAGGAATTTGTTTCGGTAAAGATCGATGGCACGGTATTGCGCACCGAGCGGAGTCGAGGCGACATGCTCCTCCACCCTGAACTGGTTGAGGAGAACCAACCCTTCCACAAAGACAGCCATGAGGGAATTTTACTGCTTTCTTTACGGTATTGGGTCGAAACGAGGTAGGAAACCGTAACCAATGTTTAGATGTTCATGCAGCACTCTGTAATTCACTTCAGGTATTGGTCGAAGAATCGAATGGTGCGATCCATGGCGGTCGAAAAATTTTCGGATATGTTATGGTTATCCCCCTCATAGATGTACAGATCCACCGATTGGCCGGCGTTTCTGGCTTGTTCCGCAAGGCGGATCGAGAATTCCACCGGCACATCTTCATCCTCCATGCCGTGATGCAGTTGCAGAGGTCCGGAAAGATCGGCAAGGTAGGAGGTCGCGGAAACCGAGTTCCAGAAGGTCGGATTCGTCTCGGGAGGTCCGTAGGCTTCCAGCCATTGTGTCCGCCAGCCGATGCCGCGTGAACTGGGTGAGGGCGTGAAGAAGGCGCTGCGGCGCCAGTTATACAGCATCTCGGTATAGGAGGCCACAACCCCGGCCCAGATCACACCGGCGCGTATGTCATCCGTGATGACCATCGCCCGAAGTGTGAGATAGCCTCCCATGGAATGTCCCCACATGCCCACACGTTGCGGATCGACACTCGGATGACGTTGTAAAGATGCCAGCGCATTCAGCACATCGTTCATGTACCCTGGATTTCCGTACGCGCCTCTGGCCTCACCCTCCGAGGCATCATGTCCCCGGTAATCGATTCGAAAAACGACATATCCGGCCTTGGCCAGTTCATCCACGTAGGCGATATATCGTTCGGTGGTTCGGTACACATCCGGCGGAATGTATCCATGGGGGAAGACGATCGCCGGCCATCCCTTGTCCGGCTCGGGAGCGTCGGGCATGGTCAGCAAGGCATAGATCTTCAAACCTTCCGAGAGATAGTAGGCATAATAACGGCGATAATTCGATCCACGTGTCAGTTCCTTTACGATCACGATGTCGCTTCCCGGGTTCTTCCCTTCGCGCAAGGCGGGGATGCTCATGGGGTGTGGGATCGGCGTGGGAAGCGGCGTTTGTGAGGGAGGTTGGGTGACGGTTGAGGAGGGAAGTGTCTGTGCTGGTAAGGTGTGGGTGGGAAAGGCCGACGGAGTCTCGATGTATTGGGATTCTCCAGTGCATGCTGCGATCATCCAAGCCATTAATTGGAGCCCCACAAAAAATTTCTTCATAGGTATGTATTTACTGCTTCTTGCATAAATCTCTAAACGGGATTAAGTCGAAACAAGGCAGGAAATCGTAATTCAGTTTAGAAATTATCGCAGCACTCTGAAGAACACAAAAGGAGGCGTGATATTACCGCCTCCTTGAGGGAAAAACCTGTCCGGACGGCTATTTCGCCTCGGCCGCCTCCAGTTCGCGCAGTTTCTCGGTCGTTCGGAAATACTTTAAGAAACGCATGGAATTGATATCCTTTCCGAGCAGCAGGTCGGTTGAACGGACCACCGATCCCAATTTCACCGGATCGGTGATCGAGCAGGTCGCTCCCATTTGCATAGCCAGGGTGAGAAAAGCGCTGTTCACCGAATGACGGTCCGGCAAACCGAAAGAAACGTTGCTGGCGCCGAGGTTGATATTTACACCGTATTCCCTTCTTACCAATTCGATTGTTTTCAATGTGACCAGCGCGGCTCCGCTGTCGTGGCCGACGGTCATCACCAGCGGATCGATGATGATGTCCTCGGCGGGAATTCCCATTTTGGCCGCACGTTCGATGATGGCACCGGCCGCCTTCAGGCGCTCCTCGGCAGTTTTGGGAATTCCCTCTTCTCCGATGGTCAAGCCGATCACCACCGCGCCGCGGTCCTTGACGATGGGCAATACGCTGGCGAGTTGCTTTTCCTCACCGTTGACCGAGTTCACCAGCGGTTTTCCGGGCGCAGCCTTTAATCCCGCCTCGAGGATTCCGGGATCGTTCGAATCGATGCATAATGGAACATCGACTACAGACCGTACTGCCTCGACCACCCTGGGCATCATACGGATCTCCTCCACCTGCGGGTGGCCGACGTTTATGTCCAGGACTTCGGCACCCCAATCCACCTGCCGTCTTGCGAGTTTTTTGACAAACTCCATATCCTGATCGACGAGCGCCTGCCCGAGTTTCTTGAACCCGGTCGGATTCAATTTCTCGCCGATGATCACGAATGGTTTGTCGATGGATATAACCACTTCCTTCTTGTCGGTTTTCAGGATTGTGTTCATATTGCCCTCCGGAAAAATGGAATTAAGGATCGTTCAGAAATCGAAGCGCGGTTTCGACCATCACGGCCGTGCCGATCGGCAGAGCCCGTTCATCCAGGTCGAATTTCGGATGATGCAATTCATAGACCTCACGGCCTTCGATCCGCGTGCCGAGGGTGTACATTGCCCCGGGCGCGTGTTTGAGAAATTCCGGGAAATCCTCCGCGCCCAGTGTCTTATGCATTTCGAGCACATTTTCACTCCCCAACATTTCGTCACCAACCTGACGAATGACCGCGGCAACCTGTTTGTCATTGATCAGGGGCAGACCGCCAAACAAGAAATCCAGTTTGTAGTTGCCACCCAGGGTGCGGGTGATTTCGAAGGCGCGTCTCAATTCCTCCCGAATTTGAGCCTGTACTTCGAGGGAGGTAAAGCGGATGGTCCCCTTCAGGAGGACTTGATCCGGAATGACATTTTCCGCATCTCCACCGTGCACCGCGCCGATGCTGACCGCCGCGGGTTCATACGGATGCAATCTGCGCGAAACGATGTTGTTTATCCCCATGATCACATGCGCAAGCAGTTCGAATGGATCCACCGTGGTGTGCGGATAGGCGCCATGACCACCCTTGCCGATGATCGTGGCATACCATGAATCGACACCGCCACCGTTCGGACCTTCGGTGATGGCGATGGTTCCCACCGGGCGAGTTGGATCCACGTGTTGGGCAATGACGTAATTGACATCCTGCATGGCGCCTTCCTGTTCCATTCGCATGGCGCCGCTCATGCCTTCATTGTCGGCTGTCTCTTCGCAAGGTTGGAATAGAAATCGCACCCGGCCTTTCAATTTTTCCCTGGCAAGCAATCGCGCCGCGCCCAGTGCCATGGCTGTGTGAGAGTCGTGCCCGCAGGCGTGCATTTTCCCATCCACCTGGGATCTGTATTCCGTATCGTTTTGCTCGAGGATGGGGAGCGCGTCCATGTCCGCGCGAATGGCGACCATCCGGCCGCCTTCTCCGATGTCGGCAACGACGCCGGTTTTGCCGATCCCGCGCCGAACCCGATATCCCATTTTTTCCAGTTCCTCCGCGACGATGGCTGCCGTGCGATGAACATTAAATCCCGTCTCCGGATGCATGTGAAAATCGCGCCGCCCACAGATCAATTCCTCGGCTATCGCATGGGCTTGTTTGAGCATGAGGTTCGACTCCGACGTTTTATCCTTTTCTTGCGTGTTCCATCTCCGCGGCTGCCATGATCCGGTCCAGTTCCGTATCCTGCTGAGGCTCCAAGGGCGGCACGACATGCTCCTTCAGGATTTGCCCGGCCTGCTCGGCGGCGCGTTCGACAATTCCTTTGCGTTCGTTTTTTTCCCAGGCCTCCCAGGTGTTGCGCTCGGCAAGCGTTGTGAGATGCAATTCCGTCCGAAGATGTTTCATGGTATGTTTTTGACCCAGGAAATTGCGCGTCCCGTCCATGGCTTTAAGAATGCCTTCAAACGCCAGCGTTTCCTCATTCACATCAAACCCCTGTCTTAAGCGTAGGATATGCCCGGCCAATTCATTGTCGAGCACCATTTGCGCATACGACCCCATCACTCCGGCCTCCATCTCACCGATGCCGGAGAGTTCATCCGCCCCTGCCAGGGCGGGCAGTACCGCATTCAGCCCGCGTTCAAATCCATTTTGCGCATCCAGCGTATGGGCATTCGTGGAAAATCCATATACGTTCACAGAATATCCGTACGAATGTCCGAGTTGAACTGTTGCTGCAGAGCACAAACCGAGTTCAAGTCCACCCCATATCAATCCAGTGCGCGGTTCAAGCATACCCAATCTGCCGCAATAAATGATGGGCAGGCCGGGGTTTATGATTTGTGCAAGGACCAGGACCGCCAGGGTTTCGGCATTTTGTTGAGCCAGACTGCCGGCGATCGTCATAGGGGAGGTTGCCCCGGCGGTAGGGCAGGGGAGAGTGGAAAAAGCTACGCCGGCCTTCGCCATCTCCACCACCGCCTCTGCTTCGTGATCCGGGATGGTCAGAGGGGAAACCGGCGAAAGGGAGAGGATCAATTCCGAGGCGGGAGTACCGATCACCGCTGCCATCTCCAGGGCGTATTTCACCTCGTAGCCGTACTGAATCCCCGGTCCTTGCAGGGGTTTCGTTGTGCCGGGAATCATATGGCGGTACATGAACAGCGACATCAATTCGCCGGGCACATCCTGGGGGGTGAAGAAGGGGGTAACGGTGTGGCAGTATTCTAGCGCGTCAAGCAGGCGGGCGGCATCCTTAACGTCAGATTCGCGCGCTGCGCGGCGGGAATTCGTGCGTGGATCGTAAACATCGCGTGCCCCGCCGAGGTTGTGAAAGAACAATCCGCCATCGCCGAGAGTGAAGGAATCCCCATTCCGCCCTTTGATGGTTGCCCGTTTTCCGGATCTGGCGATGGACTCTTCCACCAAAGAGGGGGGGAAATATACCCGCTTCCCGTTGACCTTGCACCCTGCTTCCTGTAAGATCCTGAGACTTTCTTTGTGCGTCCACACGAATCCGATTTCGCTGAGGATCCGCAGGGTGGTCTCGTGGATGGATTGGATCTCATCCTTCGAAATGACATTTAATGGGCGCATGACTCTATTGAAATTTTTGTATCAAGCAGGTTCGCCAGGAAATCCATTCGTCCTCGTTCCGCTTCGACTCGCACATCCAGATCAAGGAATCCATGGCCTTGCCCCTTGTAGGCGTGCAATTCAACCGGCTTTTCAAGTTTCTTCAGTTTATCATAGGCTTCGATAGTATCGGAGGCCGGGCAGCGCGGATCGTTTTCCCCGCAGATCAACTGGACCGGTGCTATGATCCGATCCAGGAAGAAGGCGGGTGAATGGGTGAACCATAATTCGCGATTCTCCCGTGGATCGCCCATGTTTTCGATGTTCCAATGCTGAAGATCTTCGCGCGATTCCTCATGGGATTTAAACCAATTGAGAAAGGGGACGACAGCCGAGCCGCCTGCCCATAGATCCGGATAGGTCGTCATGCAGGACATCGTCAGGAATCCCCCGTGGCTCTCTCCTGTCACGGTTATGCGCTCCTTGTCTGCGAGATGGTTTTCCACCAGGAACTGCGCTCCGGCCGCACAATCGTTCGTGTCGAGGCCCCCCATATCAAATCGGCTGGCATTCTGCCATTGCATCCCATAACCGGTTGAGCCGCGATAATTCGGCGCCAGGACGGTCCAGCCGCGGGAAGCCATGTGGCTAAGGAGGGGGTTCCAGGAGAAATTGTGGTGCCAGTTGGGACCTCCGTGGATATGAATCACACCGGGGGTGCGATTCGAGGCGTTCGCGGGCTGAAATAGAAGAGCCGGAATTTGGGTTCCATCCTTGTCCTTGTACGTCACCTGCCTCGGATGGGTGAAATCGGCCGGGTCGATGTCCGATGGGAGGGAATTCATCAATGGTTTACTGTTTCCAGCGTCAATATTCAATAGGTACAAATCCGGTGGATGATCCGGTGCTTCATAGATCAGGACGAGTCCTTCAAGGGTAAATTGTGTAAAGTGATAACAGCCTTCACCAATTTGAAAATTCCTGATCTCCCCCTTTCCCTTGCGGACCTGCACCGAAGAATCGACACCCTTGGAATGCACCCAGGCCAGGGTATCTCCATCGCCCGACCAGGCGGGATGGATTTTATCCCCCGGATCACTGGTAATCCAGGAAACGGTGCGGGATTCAATTTCATATAAGCCAATTTTCAACCAGTCGCCGTTTTGCCCGGAAAAGGCGAGCATTTTTGAATCCGGCGACCATGCCGGTTGTGCCGAATTCAGAAATCCCCCTTGATGAGTCAATTGAAGGGAATTACCTTTTACTGGATCCAGGATGAAAATGGATCGATCGCTGGCGGTCCATTCGGCTTCGACCGCTATCCATTTTCCATCCGGTGACCAGGTCACATCCCAAATAGGGCGGTTGAGATCCAGGAGAAGTCTTTTTTCGCGCGTTTCGATCGAGAACAAATACAAAGCAAAGTGACGGGCTTCGTTCGAAAGGACGGCAAGTGTTTTACCTTTTGGGGACCAGGAGAAATTTGGCTGATGCGCATAGCCAATATTGGGCGTCAGGTCTTCTGTGGATTTCAAATGCCTGTCATAAAGGCAAATATGATAGGACTCACTTCCGTCCGGATCGAGGGCAAAAGCGATCGACTTTCCATCAGGGGAGTAGCGCGGGGAAAATTTAGCGCCCGTACCTTGCGAAATGCGCCGAGGCGGACCATCCCCTTTCGTAGGTTGTTCATAGATTTCCCAGGTTCCGGGTCCATTCCAGGCATAAGCAATTTGAGATCCATCCGGTGCGATGTCGAATCGCAAGCTCGTATCCACCGTCGGAATTCGCAGGAGTCTTTCCAATTCAAGCATCTGGCAGCGGGTTTTTTTCGTCGAGCAAGGGAAGTGTTTCCAGGCCGGATTCTTTCGCCAGCCCCAGGACGTAATCATGCAAATCCCGTTCCTTGTCCGGGTCGATTTCCGGTCGTTTATAGGAGGCCAGAATTTCCTTCACACGGATTTTAGCCCGGGTAAATGTATCCATGGAACCGGCCTCCCTCCAGCCGCGCATCGAATCGCGATCGATGACCACGCTGGGCATGTGTTGTTCCATCTGAAAGAGCTGCAGGGTGATCTTTTGTTTGAGGAAATCCCCCCCCTTGAAATTCACCCCTTCATAGAAACCCGTGGCAAGGGTGTCGGTATGGATCTTCATACCTTCCACCATGCGCCTGGCCATGGCGATGCTTTCGGCGTCGATCACAAGTTTTTCCGGACTTTGGCAGATGAGGAAATCCAGCATGCCCGCGCCGGAGATCATGTTGATGCCGCTGAGAGCACCGACGAGGGCGCCCATCGCGCTTTCCATGCCAGCCTGCATATCCACAAGTTTTGAATCGGTCGCGCCAAGGTAGGCATGGGTGGGAAGCCCGAGCGATTTGCCTACCTGGGCGTAGGAGGAGTCGATCATGGCGGTCTCGACCGCGCCCATCGGCGTACCGCCTTTGCGCATGTCGAAGATGGCCGGCGCGCCGCCCCAGACAATAGGAGAACCGGGCTGGGCCAGCTGATGAATGGTTATGCCGGAAAGACATTCTGCCGCATGTTGAGTTACTGCTCCAAGCAATGTGACCGGCGCGGCGGCTCCCGCAAGCGGCATGGATACGATCTCGGCAGGGACGCCTGCGCGCGCCAATGCGATCAAGTTCCCTGCTCCAAAATTCGACCAGATCAACGGAGGGGAGGGGCAGACATCGAATATCGCCCGCGGTTTTTCCTTCAGGTTTTCCCTGCCTCCCGCGAAGATGGACAACATATCAATCATCTGGTGGACTGTTTCGTTGGTGAAGGCGCCTGTCACGATGGGCTTTCTGGAAAACAGCATGACCAGGTATAAACGGTACAAATCGTGCAGATCCTTTGGAACGTCATGACACACAACCGATGTGGATTGCGCGTCGTACTGCGGCAGGGTTTCCGCCACTTTCAGGATTCGAATGAGATCCGGTGTCTCCGCCGTCTTGTGCTCTAGGGTTTCCGGAATGAGCACGGAGATTCCAGAGGAACCCGGGTCAAAATGGATGGCATCCCCTCCATAGACCACGCGTGCGTTACCTTCGTAGTCAAATAGTTGAAACTGGCGCGGAACGCTTTCCAGGGCGGTGTGGACCAATTGCCCAGGGATGCGCGCGACCATGGTCTCTTGATCAACCTGCGCTCCTGCGCTTTCCAACAATTCCCGTGCCTCCGGATTTTGTACCTTGATGCCGGGTTTGAGCAGTAGCTGATAAGCCTCATCCAGGATGCGCGCGATCAGCTCGTCTGTGAGGAGGGATAATTTAGGTTGCATCTGTCACCTGTAATAGGAAACTCTTCATCGGGGATTCTTTGCAGGAAGAGACCCAGTGATCATGAAAGGATTTGGGGAATTGTTTGCTAGGCATTTTCCACCGAGGCAATGATCCGGTTCATTTCCCGGTCAACCTTCTCATCCAATGGGTCCGGCTGGTGCTCATTGAGGATCCTTCTGGCTTTGGCAAGCGCCCAATCCCTGGCGTCGTCCTTGTTACGCTCCCATTCACCGTACGGACGCCGATCCAAAAATTGAGGGAGAAACAGGTCATGCATGTGCCGGCGAGTATGTTTTTGGGCAAGGAAATGCCCGCCGGGCCCAACAGAGGCGATGGTCTCGAGCGCCAGGGTTTCCTCATTCACTTCGATGCCGCGCATCATCTTTTCGATGATGGAGAAGATTTCACAATCGAGCATCATTTCAGCGTAAGACCAGATGCGGCTTCCGTGAAGGAATCCACAACCCAGCAGCATATCTGACATCACCAGGCTGGCCATGAAGGTCGAAAGACTTCCCTCGAGACCGGCCTGCCAGTTTGGTTCCTTCGCTCCGGTGGCAAACGAGCCCATGGAAAGGGGGATGTTGTAGAAATCCGAAAGGTTGTTGGTCGCTGCCCCAAAGAGGAAATCCTCCGGCCCGCCGCCGGTATACGCCCCAGTCCGCAGGTCTGATGCAGTCTGGGCCGCGGCGTAGAAGACCGGTGCTCCCGGGTGAGCAAGCTGAAGCAGGGCGGTAGCCGAGATTACCTCTGCATTGCCCACTGCGAGGTTCCCCGCCATGGTCGCAGGTCCGGTGGTGAGGCAGGCCGCCATGGTCATGAAGCCTGTTGGAATTCCTGCTTCCGCTGCCAGCAATGCGGCATCGATCGAGCCCCCATCGTGGGCCAGGGGAGGAGCTGTGCATTGCATCAGGGAAAGCACCGGCCGCTTGCGAAGCGCCTCCCTTCCACCTGAAAGAATGGCCGCCATTTCGATCGCCGCGCCTGCTTCCTTCGCGTTATAAATGGATTCGGTTTGAACGTGCTTGGTCGAATTTTCCCAAACTGCTTTGACTTCGTGCAGGCCGCGCGCTTGCGTGGGCGCATCCTGGGCGGAAACGGGAACCCAATGAAATGCCACTTCCTCGGTGGCATCCGCCACACGCGCAATGTCCCGAACATCCTGAAGGCAGGAGGTTCGTTTCTCCTTGGTGTTGATATCGATCACCTCGACGCCGCAGCCGTCTGTGCCTAGATGAACATGATTTCCGTCAAGCTTCAGGTCTTGCGCCGGATCTCTGGCTGCGAGGGGATACCTCGCGGGTGCCTTGCGAAGTGCCTCCTCGATGATCGAGGGCTTGACCCACACGATCTTCGATTCGCGGCTGACCTGGGCTCCGTTTTCTTCCCATATATCCAGCGCACGCTCGGAGGGAAATTTGATTCCCACGCGTTCGATGATCTGCAGTGTGGCGTCGTGAATTTTCCGGACCTCCTCCCGTGAGAGGATGTCGAGCTTCAGCTTGGGGTCGCGGATGGTTTTGATATTTTTATTAGACATAAAGCCCTCCCGAGGCGGATGTCTGTCTACCCTCTCCCGGTTGGAGATTGTTATGCATCGGCCTTGCCGACAAGCTGTTTGGCGATCTTCACCGCGCCGATGGCATCTTCGGAATAACCATCCGCCTTGATCTTTTGGAACCAGTCCTTTGTGATCGGCGCGCCGCCTACCATGACCTTGATGCGCGGCCGCAGTCCTTCCTTATCCAGTTCCTCGATCACCTCCCGCTGGCGGACCATGGTGGTGGTCAACAATGCGCTCATGCCGATGATATGTGCATCCACTTCGAGCGCCTTGCCGATTATTTTTTCCGCCGGCTGATCCACGCCGAGATCGTACACTTCAAATCCGGAGGCGCTTAACATCGTTCCCACCAGCGTTTTACCGATCTCGTGAATATCGCCCTCCACGGTGGCGAGCACAACGCGACCCATTACTTCGCGCGATTCCCCGAGCTTCATCAATTCCGGTTCAAGTGTGGCAACCGCGGCTTTCATGGCCTCTCCAGCCATCACCAGTTCGGGAAGAAAGGCTTCCCCTTTGCCAAACTGGTCTCCAATGTAATTAACGCCGACCACAAATCCCTTGGTGATCGTATCCAGCGGATGCATCTGAAGCTCGATTGACTTCTTTGCCAGTTCAACGGATTTATCGGAATCCCCTTCGATGATGCTCTGTGCCATCTCCTTGTACAATTCCTCGGACATGTTTGAATGCCTCCTTATCTGATGTTCTGATCGATGAATATGAGAAACGGTTCCTCTTTTTCCCTTAATAGATCTGCGGGAATGTTCAGATGCTGCTCGAGCCATTTTCCTGAATCCATGACATGTTTGAGGGAACTTTGAATGGCTGCCCTTCCGTCCCGCGCCCTTAAGGCCTCTACGATTTCCTCATGCTCGCGATGATTCGCGCTCATGCTCTCGACCAGCAATTCGGGATTGCGGAACAAGGCTTCGTAGAGGAGCCAATCTGGAAAAGCATTGGCCACGATTGCATACAATCGGATCAATAAACTATTGCCGGAAGCTTCGGCTACGGCGCTGTGGAAGGTGCGGCTCATTTGGCGGACAGCGGCCAGGTCTTCAAGGGGGGCAAGTTTCCTCATCCGGGAAACCATTTCTGCCAGCGCTTCAAGTTGATTCGGAGTGATTCTGCAAGCCGCCTCCCGGGCAATTTCCGCTTCCAACAGAAGCCTGAGTCCGTAGGCTTCGGCGATATCCCCTGCCGACATTTCGCGGACGCGAACGCCTCGATACGCAACCCGCTCCGCCAGTCCGGCAGCCACAAGCAGGTCCAGCGCCTCTCGGACTGGCGTCATGCTTACTCCCATTTGTCCTGCGATCACATCCTGCCGCAGCCAGTCTCCCGGCGAAAATTTCCCCGCGATGATTTCCCGATGCAGGGCTTCAAAAATTTCTTCCTTGAGTGGTTTGTGGATGATCGCTCGGTCTGATATCATCGTCATGATTATATATTATATATAATCCCATGAAATCTTGGAAGGTCAAAATTTATTATGCCGACAACACTACCCTCATGAACTATTCGTTTTATAATTCCCAAGAAGAAAAATTGGAGAATTTGTGTCATGAATAGGCTCTCAGAAGAAAGCAGGGTGCGATGGGTGGACTTCATTCGCGCATTAAGTGCCTTCCTGGTTGTCCTGGCTCATATTCAATACAAAGGAGCCGGACCTGCCTGGGCAGGTTGGTTTTATTACTCACTCAGCCGCGTTGCTGTTCCGCTCTTTTTCATGGTCCCCGGTTATTTGCTTCTTTCCAAAACCGAGTCTGTTTCAGCTTTCTTCCAGCGAAGACTGGTTAGGGTTTTCGTCCCTTTCCTCCTTTGGTCGGTGATCTACCTTGTGTGGAAACAAGAGGGATTTGGGAACCCATTCATGGAATTAATGAAATCCTATCTTGTACGAATATTGCGTGGTCCGCGCGAAAACCATTTATGGTTTTTCTATGAATTGTTCGGTTTGTATTTGTTCACCCCCATCTTGCGGATTTACACATCCCGCGCAAGCCGAAGTGACCTGATGTACTTCTGTGGTTTATGGTTCCTGATGATACCTGTCGGGAACCTGATCCAGGAATTTACTCCAATTAAGATTGGATTTTCCTATCAATTTCTCGGCGGTTATATTGGATATTTTATCTATGGCTATTTCGCCGGGGGGATGGAATTCACCCGGAGACAGAAATCCTTCGCCATTGCGATCTTTGTTTTGTGCTGGGGTTTGACGATGCTGGGTATGTATTTTCGTTCCATCCACAATCTTAAATCACAGTATTTTGAAGATTATCAAAGTATCAATGTGGTAATGATGGCCGCCTCATTGTTTGTTTGTTTTTCCAAGGCGCCTATCAGCGATCAGATCAAGCGCGTGGTTCTCCCCCTGAGCCGCGCAAGTTTTGGCATTTATTTGGTCCACGTAATTGTGGTCGCTGAGGTGTTCTCTAATCCGCAATTAGGCGCAGTATCCTCAAGCGGCTCTGCCATTTATATGATTCCGTTCATGGGAGTACTGGGTTTTGTATTGTCCTTTCTTCTTATTCAAATACTGCGCGCCATTCCAATCCTAAGAATTCTTGCACCCTGAATTCCCAGGCCAGTAAATCATAACGCCCAGTAGAGCATCAATCCCAAAATTGAGATGATTAAACCAAAATGCAGGAATAAATTGCTGGAGGCCAGCAGTGTGCCCGGCACTATAAATTGCGTGACGAGATTGCACAAGATGAGAACGATCCCGACAAGGGGGATCAACCCCTTGCGATGAGCCAGAAATTCCGAGAGATAATCCAAGAACTTGGAGATCATAGGTCCTCCATCCGCTCCTCTTCAATGAGTTCATCAGATACTTTCCATGATCCATCGCGAATCCAGGGGGAGAATTGGGCGAGCAACCGGCCCGGGAGGCGGCCTTGGATCCTCACTCCCCCCCGTTCATGCTCCACAAGTTCGAAAAAGGGAAATCAACGCACCTTGCTGGTACGGAAGCTTCACCCGCACTGGCGAATAGGATTCGTACAATTCCTCGCGAACCAAATGCAGGACTTCCTGCATGCCGATACCGGTCAATGCCGAGATGGCTACCGCCTTCGGATATTGCCGGATCGTCTCCTGAGCGGATTCGGGATTCCGCAGCAGGTCGGTTTTGTTCAAGGCTGTGACCATCGGGATGTGCGAAGCATTGATCTCCTGCAGGGTTTCCTGAACCGCCTGAAATTGATTGAGCGCGTTTGGGTGTGAAATATCCACGATGTGGAGCAGCAGGTCTGCTTGTGCTATTTCCTCCAGGGTTGCGTGAAAAGCCACCACCAACGTCGTGGGCAATTTCTGGATGAACCCCACCGTGTCTGTGAATAATGCCAGCTCGTTTCCCGGAAGCTCCACCCTGCGCGTTGTGGGGTCGAGTGTGGCAAACAACTGGTCTGCCACATACACATCCGATCTGGACAAGCTGTTCAGGAGGGTGGATTTACCCGCGTTCGTGTACCCGACCAGGGCTACAATGGGGATGCGCGATCGCTTGCGTTGAGAACGATACCGACTGCGATGCGCCTCCACTTTTTCCAATTCCCGCTTGAGATGCGCAATCCGTTTGCGAATTCCGCGTCGATCCACCTCCAATTGTGTTTCGCCTGGTCCTCGTAAACCCACGCCGCCGGTGGAACCCGCCCTGCCGCCTCCGCCTCCGGCCTGCCGTTCCAGATGGGACCAGGCCCGAGTCAAACGCGGCAAATTGTATTCATATTGCGCCAGTTCAACCTGAAGCATCCCTTCACGGGTGTGAGCATGCTGGGCAAAAATATCCAGGATCAATGCCGTTCGATCCAGCACCCGTACATGTGACCCCAACAATTTCTCCAATTCCCGTTGGTGACGCGGCGATAGTTCGTCGTCGAAGATGATCACATCGGCAAGGGTCTCCTCGGCGACAGCTTTCAATTCCTCCACTTTGCCGGGTCCAATGAATGTCTCCACATTTGGACGGGTGAGTTTTTGGGTTATTTCACCGACGACCTCCACGCCGGCGGTATCCGCCAGCAAAGCCAGCTCAACCAGGGAGTCCTCCAGGGAGAGCAGTTGTTTCTGGCCGTGGATTTGGACGGCTGCAAGCAGCGCGCGCTCGCGGGGTGGCCGGGTCGGTTGAGGTATTCTTTTTGTCATGGTCGCTATGGTATTCCAGGCGCTCTAAGTGTACAGCCACTGTGCGATTCTTGCCACTTTTATCGTGATCTTTCGAGAATCCAGTGCATCAGTGTATCTCCCACTATCTGCAGGCTTTCTGGCGAGACCTTGTCCGAGGTATCCTCAGTCGTGTGCCAGAATTCATAATCGAAATCGATGATGTCAACGGCGGGTATACCTGCTTGAATGAAAGGGAGGTGGTCGTCCACTATGGTATGCCGCTCCTCCTGGATGAAATACTCTGAGTAGCCCAGTTCATCGGCGACGGTCCATATTTCAGAACGGATCCTCGCATCGGAGTACCCTTCAAAATAAATATTCAAATCGGAATCTCCCACCATATCCACGATCACCACAGCCTGTGGACTTACCGATATCTCCTCGACAAAGGCTTGCGAACCAAGGATCCAATCCCATTCCGGTATTCTGCCATTGTCCTCGGCATCAAAAAACACAAGCCACGTGGGAGTGGTGTCGATTGGCATTACCCGTGCAAGCTCCAACAATACGGCGACTCCCGAAGCTCCGTCGTTTGCTCCAGGGACTGGTTCGGAGGCCTTCAAGGGATCCGGATCGCGATCTGCGAATTGGCGCGTATCGTAGTGAGCCCCAAGGATGATCTTTGGCGGCAGCTCACTCCTTTGTGCGACCAAGTTATAGATCGGATGACCCAACCGTTCCGTGGAATGAACCAAAACGATCCAACCCGCATCTTCCAGCTCTTTTTGAATCCAGGCACGAGTCTTATCATGTCCGATAGAGCCTGGAATGCGGGGGCCGAAACCTACCTGCGTGAGGATATCCTCAAATGCTCGGTCGCCATGAAAGAGGAGGACATCAGGGGTTGCCGGATCCTTTTCCGATCGATGAAGATTTTGTGTACCGAGCTTCTCGCGGGACCATGTACCTGTTGGATACCTTTGAGTGGTTGCGAATGGCGACTGTTCCAAATTTCCATAGTCGAATGCCGCGAGATAATACCCGCCGACCAGCATGGTCAGCAGCAGCAGACCTATCAGGTATATTCCTATCGCACGCCTAGACATTCAATTGATCGAAAAGATCCTGCAAGGCAGCCCTGGACCGGGCTGCGAACAATTTCCCTCGGTCGTGTCTTGAGATTCTTCCATTCATTTCCAAGGGGGGAAGTAGTCCGAGGTTGGCTTTCATGGGTTGAAAATCCCTCAAACTTGAGTGGGTGACGTAATGACAAAGCGAACCCAGCATGGTTTCCCTGGGAAGGACGAGAATCGGTTCCTTCTGCATCCACCTCGAAAGATTGATCCCAGCCAGCAACCCAGTGGCGATATTGCCCATGTACCCCTCAACGCCGGTGATCTGACCGGCAAAGAATAGATCCCCCCTGTCTCTGAATTGCAGACTTGGATGCAAGAGATTGGGAGAGGCGATAAACGTATTGCGGTGCATCTGGCCAAATCTTTGAAATTCAGCCTGCTCCAGGCCAGGGATCATTCGGAATACTCTTTTCTGATCGGAGATTTTCAGATTGGTTTGGAAACCGACCATGTTGAACAGGCTGCCGGCCAGGTTATCCTGACGCAGCTGGACAACTGCAAAAGGTCGTCTACCCGTATGTGGGTCTACAAGCCCAACAGGACGCATGGGACCGAAGGCGAGCGAATCCCGGCCTCGTTCGCTGATGATCTCGACCGGCAGGCAGCCTTCGAAGAATTTTCCCGCCCGGACTCCGGAGCGGATCATTTCTTCAAATGGCCGGAGTTCGATTCGCTCCGCAGTTTTCAGCGCGGAAACGAATTCATCGTATTCATCCCTGGATAGGGGGCAATTAATGTAATCGCCCTCCTGCTCTGAGTCCTCGGAGTATCGAGACGCCCGAAATGCGATATTCATATTAATGGATTCTGCATGTACGATCGGCGCTATGGCATCGAAGAAGTAAAGCTGATCCATTCCGCTCAAGGATGCAATGGAATTCGCCAGGTTGGGGGAGGTCAATGGCCCGCTTGCAATGATTACAGGTGTTTCAGGGATCGCATTAACTTCAGTGCGTATAATCTCAATGTTTGGATGAGACTCGATTCGTTCCGTCACGCGTCTGGAGAATTGGTGGCGATCCACCGCCAGTGCCGAACCGGCAGGAACAGCGCTGACTTCTGCACATTCAAGGAGAAGCGAACCCATGCATCGCATCTCTTCCTTCAGAATTCCCGAAGCTCGATCGGGCAAATGGGATCCGAGGGAGTTTGAACAGACCAATTCAGCCAGGTTCCCGGTCAGGTGAGCGCCAGTTTGTCTCGACGGACGCCCCTCATACAGGTGCACCCTAACCCCACGATTGGCCGCCTGCCAGGCTGCCTCGCAACCTGCCAGTCCGCCTCCGATAACAGAAATTTCCATACCGTTTCAGGCAATTTTACTCAAAAATGACCATTCGACCAATTTGGCTGTGCTGTATAATTTATTTCACAGTCCATGTATACCGAATCAAGCCTTGAAACCCAACA
>VGNF01000008.1 GCA_016866195.1 Chloroflexota bacterium
AAAGGAACTCTCCTTCATTAACTCGAGATCCTACGGGCCTGGCCGGTACGACACCGTATATGAGGAGCAGGGGATCGATTACCCGTATGGTTTCGTTCGCTGGACGGAAGGCAGGAATTTTCAGGCTGTGGTTGACCTGATGGCGGAGGGAAAGTTAAACGTGGCCCCGCTCATCACCCATCGTGTTCCGATTCAAAAGGCTCCACAGGCATATGAAATCATTACTGGGAAGAGGAAGGAATCCTTCCTGGGGGTGCTGATCACGTATCCCGGAGTGCGGAAAAAAGAGGAAGGCAAGCTGCTCATTTCCTCCGGACTTCGCCGTCCATCCGCCTCGGTCCAATTGGGAGTGCTGGGTGCAGGTTTGTATGCCAATGCCACCCTTTTGCCCATCCTGCACAAAGGCAGGGATCTTGAGCTGGTTGGCATTGCCTCGGCTGGCGGTGTACACGCCAAGCTTTCCGGGGCAAAATACGGCTTTAAGTACGCCACCTCCTCGGATGAGGAGATCCTCCGCGATCGCGGGATCAACGCCGTGGCCATTCTCACACGCCACGATACCCATGCGGATCTGGCAATACGCGCGTTGAAGGCTGGGAAGCATGTCTTTCTCGAGAAACCGCTGGCGATTGATTCAAAGCAGCTTGATCGGGTGGTCAGGGCGATGAAATCCAGCCGCACCTTGCTGACTGTGGGATTTAATCGCAGGTTTTCCCCTCATGCCCGATTGCTTGCGAAGTTCCTGCAGGACAGGGTGGAACCGCTGCATGTGCACTACCGAATAAACGCCGGTTATCTCCCTCCAACTCACTGGACCCAGCAGGAAAAGATCGGCGGTGGCCGCATCATTGGGGAAGCCTGTCATTTCGTGGACTTTCTCACCTTCCTTGCCGGGGGTGCTCCGACGTCTGTCATGGCACATGCCCTGCCGGATGAGGACAAATATCACGAAGACAATGTCTCGATGACCTTTACCTTCCCCGAGGGCTCGGTCGGTGTTGTAGATTACCTTGCCAATGGGGATAGATCTTTCCCTAAAGAACGCGTGGAGGTGTTTTGCGGCGGCCGGATCGCGGTGCTGGATGATTTTGTCTCCCTGCAAACCATCGAGAATGGAAGGAAAAAAGTGTACCGGGCGGCGCAGGACAAAGGATGGAAGGATGAGATCGCTGCCTTTGTACAGTCGATTCGGGAGGGAGGGGATCCGCCGATTCCCTATGAGCAGTTGATCGGGGTGACGCGAGCCACGTTCGCAGCTGTGGAGTCACTTCGGAAAAATTCGCCGAGTATAATCACTGTATGAAATCACGACGGCAAAAGATGGAGCACGTTTGCGGGAAGTATCAATTGAAAGCGCTGTATGTCTTCGGCAGTCGCAGTGCGGACATGCTCCATGCAGTGGACAATGACCTGTATCAACTTGTTCCCTCTCTAAGCGACCTGGATGTCGGTGTTTTGTCCAATGGTCCATTGACGATCGAGGAAAAAGTTGATCTGACGCTTGAACTGGAAGACCTATTTGGCCTGTCGTGCATCGATTTGGTCATCCTGCAGGAAGCGGATGCTTTCCTTGCGGCAAACATCATTCGCGGTGAACGCCTTTACGAGAAGGACCCGAATCTTGCGGACGAATACGAATTGTTCGTCCTTCGGCGCGCAGGCGATTTGGCGGGATTGGAACGCCAGCGCATGGCCATGATCCTGCAGGAGATATAACGTGCTCCCGGGCAAGATCTCGAAGAAGGTGATCGCAGACCGCCTGGCTTGGGTGGACAGAATGATGAACGAGATTCGCTCCCTGCCGCTGGATTCCAAATCAACCTTCATGCAGGACACACGGAATGTCTGGGCCGCCGAGTCCTGTCTGCGGCGTGCATTGGAGGCGCTTTTCGACATGGGGAGGCATATCGCCGCCAAGGGATTCGCTGAAGCAGTCACAGAATATAAGGAGATCGCCTCAGCCTTGAACAGGCGCGAGGTAATTTCAATCACTGACCTTGAGATGATGCAGAAACTTGCCGGCTATCGCAACCGTCTGGTGCATTTTTATCACGATGTCAGCGCGGACGAGTTATTTGAGATCTGCGCCTCTCATTTGGAGGATGTGGAGCATATCGCTGAGGCGTTGCGTTCATGGCTTGCCGATCATCCCAAGTCGATGGATGAAACCTTGTAGTTCCATGGATTTGTCTGGTCCTTCCTTCAATATTTCGCGTTTTCTGTGCCCAGCCCTCTGCAAACACTAAAGATCCCAACAAAGGTGTGAAGGCCGATGGGAGACAAAAGTGAATATCCGCTTCCGCCTTCTTTCGCTTGCAGTAGGGGTGGCCGCCTGTCTTGAGTCGTAGACTCCCATTCAGCGAGAATTGACAGGAGTGTTGGTACCTGGGCTTACCGCCACACCCGCATAGAATCCTGCCGCGATAGTCGTTGAGGACTGGCTGCAAGATCGTCATCAATTAAATGAGTTATCTGACCGAACTTCGGAAACATATTGGACACAGCCCGCTATTGATGGTGGGGGCGACCGTATTTGTTTTTGATGAGAAAGACCGCCTGCTTTTGCTTAAACGGGCTGATAATGGTTGCTGGGGACCGCCGGGCGGCGCGGTGGAACCGGGTGAAGTTGTGGAAGAAGCTGCGATGCGAGAAACCTTTGAAGAGACGGGTCTCCATCTTGAAGGACTGTCCTTGTATGGTGTGTTTTCTGGCGATGATCAGTTTTATCGTTATCCAAATGGGGATGAAGTTCATAACGTGACGATCACCTATTTCGCACGGGCGGAGCGTGCCTCAGTTCGAATCAGCCCGGAACACACGGAGTGGAGGTTTTTCACTCTGAATGAATTGCCGGCCTCGATCAGCCCCCCGATCGTTCCGATCTTGAATAAAATTCTTGCAGGTCATGTAGCAGGAACTGAAAGCTGACCCAATACAAGATCAGGAGACAGGATGCCCCGCACCTCTTTTGCCACCACGACGCGCGGTCTGAACCGCGATCTGCTGCCCATGCGCCTGTACGAGAAAGCCAAGCGTTTGGGGATTTGGAATCCTTCCGAGATCGATCTTTCCAGGGACCGTCAGGATTGGGAAGGTTTTTCAGATCAGGAAAAAGATCTGATCCTTATGCTGCTGGCGCTGTTTGTCGCAGGCGAGGAAGCGGTCACGCTCGATCTGCTTCCGCTGATCGAGGTCGTCGCTCGCCAGGCGCGTCTCGAAGAGGAAATCTATCTCACCACCTTTCTCTTCGAGGAGGCCAAACACACAGATTTCTTCCGCCGCTTCCTGGATGAAGTGTGCGGTGCGTCCATGGATCTCTCCGGATACCACACAGACAATTACAGGCGAATCTTTTACTCGGCACTCCCCGAAGCCCTGTCAGGCCTGAAAAACGATCCGAGTCCCGCGGCGCAAATTCGCGCCTCCGTGATCTACAACATGGTGGTCGAGGGTGTACTGGCCGAGACGGGTTATCATGCCTTCCTTGCCATGCTCGAGCGCAATGAGCAGATGCCCGGTCTGCGGAGGGGGATCTCCCTGCTCAAACAGGACGAATCTCGTCACATTGCCTATGGGGTCTACTTGTTATCGCGCCTGATCGCGGAGCACCCGCACGAATGGGAGAACCTCGAGGGGACGATGAACTCCCTTCTCCCTCTGGCGATCGGGGTGATCGGAGACGCCTTTGCCCGCTACGAGGTCGTTCCCTTCGGGCTGGTGGAGGATGACTTTGTCAGTTTTGCGATGGCCCAGTTTACAAAGCGATTCGAACGGCTGGAAAAAGCCCGCGGTCAATCCGTGGATCAAATCGACCGCACGGCGCGTCAATTCGTTGAAGACGGAGATGCATGATGTCCATCCAGCCCTGGAAGGTGCGGGAATCCACATACTTGCGCAGGCGTGTTCGTCTCGATACCTGCGAGCTTCCGAACGGGAGCATCTTTCATCCCATGGTGCTTGAATTCCATACCTGGGCGAATGTGCTGGCACTGACGCCGGGTCAACAGGCGGTGCTCATCCGGCAATATCGTCACGGCGCGGGAGAAGTCATGTGGGAGTTCCCTGGGGGGATCGTCGAGGATGGGGAAGATCCGCTCGATGGAATTAAACGTGAGCTGCTCGAGGAAACCGGATATGCCTCGGAGCAGGTGATCGAGGTCGGGAGGCTGCACCCGAATCCGGCCAATCAATCGAACCACATGCATTGCTTTCTTGCATTGAATGCAAAAAAAATGGCGGAACCGACGCCGGATGAGGTGGAGGAAATCGAAGTGCACCTGGTTCCCCTCGACGGGTTGATTCGCATGGTCGCGCGGGGGGAATTCTCTCATGCCTTGATGATCGCCACGCTTTTCCAGGCGATGGCCTACCTGAAACGCATTTCCTGAATGTCCTCGCGAATCCTGACCGGCCTTAAGTTCGCTCATCAGTTCGGGTTTCGCCCGCTGGTGCAGTACGCATGCTACCAGCTGGGGTTGAGGACCGGATATTACAGATGGAGAACGGAAACGGGCCGGAGGACATCGACAAGGCGTTCATCGCCTTTCGTCCATCGTCCGCTTTTTGCGCTTCCCGCCCGCGATCAACTTCTGAACACCATGGGCGAGGCGGGCAAGGCTGAATTGCTCGCTGAAGCGGAGGAGATCCTAAGCGGAAAATTCCGCATGTTTGGCGGGGAGCCAAGGGAGATCCGGCTTTTGTTGGCTGCCCCTCTCCAACACTGGACGGCATATGAAGCCCGGCCCGAGCTGCTGCAGGCTGCCTTCGCGCCTGAGCCTGACATCAAATTCCTTTGGGAGCCTGCACGTTTCGGATGGGCATTCGTGCTTGGGCGTGCCCATCATCTCACAGGAGAGGATCGCTATGCGGAAGCCTTCTGGCGAAATTTCGAAACATTTCATGAGCGTAATCCGGCCGGCATGGGTCCCCACTGGATGAATGGTCAGGAGGTGGCGATCCGCATGATCGCGTTTGTCTGGGCTGCGCATGTGTTTCAGGAGGCCTCCTCGACCACGCGCGAGCGATTTGATCGCCTGATCGAAAGCATTCATGCGCACGCACAGCGAATTCCACCTACGCTGGTCTATGCCCGTGCGCAAAATAACAATCATTTGCTCAGTGAGTCGGCCGCCTTGTACACCGCCGGCCTGTATTTCGAAAAACCGAAATGGCGAAGGCTCGGTTGGAAGTGGTTCCAGCGGTCGACCCAAAAACAGATCGGCGAATACGGTGAATATATTCAGCACAGCGCGAATTACCATAGGCTGATGCTGCATCTGGCTCTGTGGGTTCATTTCATCAAACAGGAACCCTTCCCTGCGGGCACATCGCAGGCGCTTGCCCGCTCCTCCCATTGGTTGTTTTCGCTGCTGGATAACGAATCCGGACGCACCCCAAACCTTGGTTCAAATGACGGAGCCCTGATCCTGCCCATGAATGTAGGCACCTTCGACGACTTCCGGCCGACGATCCAGGCGGCCTCGCGGGCTTTCCTACGCAACAGCCTGCCGCAGGGTGTGTGGGATGAGATGTCAGTCTGGCTGGGTTTAAGATCCGCGGCGCGCGTGACCGATTCCAATGCCTATCTGACGGACAACCTGCGCGCCAAGAATTCCTGGGGCTATCTGCGCGCATCCAGTTTTAGAAGCCGGCTGGGGCACATGGATCAGCTGCACTTTGATTTGTGGTGGCGCGGATTGAACATGGCGCAGGATGCGGGGACGTATTTATACAATGCGGATCCACCCTGGGATAACGCCCTGGTAACGACGCGCGTGCACAACACGGTGACGATAGACGGCCGCGATCAGATGACGCGTTCCGGCCGCTTCCTGGTGTTGGATTGGGGGAATGCCTTTGCCAGGCCGATCATCGAATCGGACGACCGCATTCTGCATAAGATCCGGTCGTATTACACCGGCTACCGCAGAATGGGGATACGGCATGAGCGCACGGTTGCAGTTGACAAGCAGGAGACCTGGCGCATTGAAGATCGGTTGGTGAGCAGGCGCCGAACCCCCCACAAGTATCTCCTGCACTGGCTGCTGCCGGATTGGGAATGGACGATCGAGGAAAATACGGCGGGTGCCGTCATAAAGGTCAAATCCCCGTATGGCTGGGTTGCGTTGAGCGTCAATTGTTCGATGGAAGAGAGTCGTCACATCTCCCTTGTGAAGGCAGGTGAATTGATCCATGGTCAGCGCGAAGCGCTGCCCTGGGAGGGATGGGTATCCAGAAGATATGGGGAAAAATCCCCCGCCCTGTCGTTTGCCTTCGAGGTGACCTCGCCTTATCACACCGTTTTCATCAGTGAATTTTCTTTTCCACCGTGAGAATCCGCGCAGACTGTATCCTGATCGAAAACAGAGAGGATTTAAAGTCGCGGACTTTCCACACAGCTAACCGCAGAGTTCGCCAGGAACGCAGCGGAGTTCTTTTGTCCTGCTCTGCGAACTCTCCCGAAGGCCGTTCGCCCCGCGAGGGCGCTGGCCCGAGACGGGGACACACCGTACTTGCGCCCGGTGCAAGTGTCGGGAGGATGCGCGTTCTCTGCGGTAAAATGAAATCAGCCCATCCTTTTAGCCACTACCCGAAAAGAACACAATCGCCCTGATCGAACGGCATCGCGGCGGCCGGCATTACTTCACCTTCCCCGGCGGAGGGGTGGATGCAGGGGAATCCCACGAGTCGGCTGCGGTGCGCGAGATGCAAGAGGAATTGGGGCTGCATGTGCGGGTGATCCGGAAGGTCGCGGAGGTTCATTTCAACGGAAACCTTCAGCCGTATTTCCTGGTTGAGACAATCACGGGGAGTTCGGCACCGGTACGGGTGAGGAATTCGGTGAATTCGACCCTTTACGAGGATCCTATCATCCTGTGTGGATGCCGGTTTCAAGAATGTTGGAGAGCAATGTTGTGCCGCATGACCTGGCTGAACTTGTTCATCGGTCGGTTGCCGAAGGCTGGCCGAATTCGCCGGTCACGATTTTTGAAGGGCCGAAGTGATGCGATTGGCGGGTTGAAGAATTGGCCGATACTTTCCCGTAGCTGCTCGCGCGTGTAGTGATTCCAGAATGTAGGTGGCCGTTTTCATTGATGAATTAGGATGGCCGAGGTTGGCAGCCTCTGATTTCATCTGTTGTAAGGCATCCGGGTGTTTGAGGCACATACGAATCGATCTGAAGATGTCACTCAATGTTTCACCTCTCATTGCCGCGCCATGACGCGCCAGGAATTCCAAATTTGCCGCTTCCACTCCGGGCGTTGGGCGAGATAAGATCAAGGGGATCCCTGTGGCGAGTGCCTCGGCGATGATCAGGCCTCCTGGCTTGGTAAATACAATATCGTGTATTGATAGTAAATCCCCCATATTATCTACAAAACCCCTGATATTCAATTGGTATTCGGTTTTATGTGCCAGTATCTTGAGTTCTTGTTCAAGACGAGGTTGATTTCCGGCGACGATCGTGATTTCAACACATGCTGGATCGAATCCGTCAAGCGTTTGAAGGATTTGGATAATCTGGTTTCTGATCGCGCCGTACCCGCCGTTTCGAATTCCGCCAGCCATCATCAGCACACGCAGACAGTTTGACCTGGAAGTGGTTTTAGGCTGAAAGGAAGGCTGGATGGGAATTCCGCTGACATGGATGATATCAGGGGCAACACCGCGATATATCAGGGATTGGCGCAATTCGTCGTGAGCTACAAAATATCCATCCATGCCCTCGATTGGCCAGATCGGATTCAAGCCGAAATCCGTAACCACACCAAAGACTTTGGTATTGCCTAACTGTTTGGTTTTCTTCAACTGGTTGGCGACCAGGCAAGGGATAACATGTGTGGCGACGATGGCCGACGGGTTGATACGCTCCAGCTCTTTCAGCAGGATCCCTTGCAGCCAATAGGAATTGGCTATGGATGTGCACTTTATTGTTCCGCGTCTCCAGATTGCCTCATAAAAGTTGGGCGCAAGCAAATTGACAGCTGCTTGCAGGCGCGTCATTGCAGAGGGCAGGAGTTTAACAACATTCGAAAAAGGATCCTTGACGATTGTGGGCATCTTTGGAGAGCTTGATCTCATCACCTCGGCAAGCGAATTTGCTGCTACTTGATGTCCGGAACCAATGGAAAGATATGCGATCAATACACTGCTGGTTGCCATCTTGGAATTTTCCCTTCTAGAAGTAAGTGGGCAAAAAAACACTCCAGCTGCCACGCTCAATGTCAACTACGTTTGAGGGATAGAGTTGAACGACGCGCGCGCAGCACATTGCCCCTCCGTGGCGGATGCCTCGGCAAGGATTTCGATCCGTTTCATCAATTCATCGGTCAGCGCACTGGCATTTGCACGGATCTCCGATCCCGGTTGCCACGGGGCGCCAAAATTCAGGTAACACGTTCCGGCAACCTGCCACAAGCCGGGGCCTAATCTGCCATTAAAGTGCCCGCGCATATCCAAAAGGTTTTCAGCAGCGACGTAGACGCCGAGGGGGATAATGGGCGCGCCGCTCGCCAGTGACAGTCTCACCGCACCGCTTTTAGCTCTGGTCCCGTTGTGGTCCCGGCTGTATTTGCCCTGTGGAAAAATCACAATGGTCTCTCCCCGTTCGAGTCGGGCTAGGGCATCGTCGAACGCGGCTTTCGCGTTTTGAGGATTAACCTCGATCTGTCCAGCGCCGCGTAAAATGCTGCCAATGATGGGGAGGCGGAAGAGGATGCTGCGCATCAAGAAGTGCGGTGTCTCCGAGAGAATGAACGGCAGATAATAGGCATCGCTGGCGTTGGGGTGATTGGAGGCGATGATCTTCGGACCTTCGGGAGGAGGATATTCCCCTAGCAGAGAGCAACGCAGGTTGAAGAGACGTAAATACGCGCGCGCATAGAATCTAATGATCGCAAGGGAGATTTTCATGGTTAATTTCCTTTCTGACGGCTGGTAAAACGCTTGTCTGGTTGCGTCGGATTTCCTGGGTTCCAGGTGTAGTCTCTTGTAAATCATCCAACTTGTAAGGATCACAACCATGCAGACAACCACTGTGATCAGGAACCACAGCGGCGGACGAAAGCCATACGCTCCAAACAGCGTGTAAGCGGTTGTACTGATCAACCGTCCGGCACAGTTGGCCGCGAGGAACCCTCTCGGTGACACCTTGCCCAGCCCTCCCACGTAACACATCATGTCGCTGGGAAAGACCGGCAGGAGGAAAGTGAGGAAATAGAAGCCGGGGCCGAGATGGCTAGCTAGGCGATCCCAATGATCAATTGCCTTGGGTGAGGCTAGTTTGTAGATAAGCGGTCGGCCGTAGCGTCGAGCCAGCCAGAAAGCCAATTGACTCCCAATAATGGCTGAGGAGGCTACAACCGTGATAGTCATCGGCACGCCGTAGAGATAACCGGAGGCGATGACCAATGCCTGACCGGGTATGAACGCCAGGAAAACCTGCGCCAGTACGAGGAAGGCCAGCACCAGCAGACCATAGATTTTGAATTGTTGAAGGAAATCCGCGACTGCAAGAGGGCTACCCAGCAGGGACATGGCATTCCAAAGTGGCACGCGATAGCCCCAGACACCCAGCACGCCAAGGATCATGAGAAATGTGCGGATGGATTTAACATATCGAACAGGAATGAGCATTTGCATGGTGGATCTCCTTTACGGATACTGGTTCCTGTTTTGTCAGTACGAGCCCATGAAGGCATCGACCGTTTCGTGGAAATCCCGGTTCAATTCTTCAAAGGTGAAAGGTTTTGGTGGCTGGTGATAGGGGAAGTCCAGACGCACAGCATTCACATTGGAGAAATGTTCCTGCACGGTCTCCAGGGAAGAATCGAATTTCAACATCGGATCGAAAACCGACATGGCAAAGTAACAGGGGGTGGGGTGTTTCTCTGCCCCGGTTTCGAAATGGGTATTCAGGATTTCATGCAGCTGGGAGTTCAGCACGGAGATGGTGGTGGCGGGTATGCTCAGGAGCTTATTCTCCAGCGGAAGGGTGTCCTCCAGGCTCCCCACTTTCTGCAGGATTTTGACCATGATGGATACCGCCCTGCGGTCATGGATCCATCCAATGAAGCGCGCCTGGAACCCCGGATGACCCAGCAGGCGGTTCATTGTGGACAGCAGCTGTACACGTGAATTGGAAAAAGGCAGGGTCCGCCGCCCGAGACAGGGAGCGATCAGGATCAGGCGATCAATTCGATGGGACAGTCGTTGATAGGCGCGCATGGCCAGGATGCCCCCGAATGAAAACCCCATCAGGTTGAAGCGTTTATATCCGAGATGGTCAACCATCTGCTCAACCAGTCTGGCCACTTGGTGGCTTGAAAAGGATTCGCGCAAAGGGGTGGATCCTCCATGACCCGGCAATTCAAAGAAGTAGACATGAAACCATTGAGCCATGAACTGGGCGAGGGTCTGCCAGTTCTCCAATTCCGAGATGGTGGCTGGCACCATGATCAATGGCTCGCCCTGTCCGGTTTCCAGAACGTGCAGGCGTGAGAGCGGCAGGTCCATGAAGTGGATGTCAAAAGCAGGGGGATGAATGCTGCGCATCATCTGTTTCCTTAATGAAGATCAGATTTTCAAAATCATCGAACATGCATCTTCTTGTAAACCGCCCATCCCGCGAAGAAACCGGTCAGGCAGGTGAGTCCTGAGATCCAGAACCACAACGGAGGCTGGAATCCGAAGGCGCCGATGAGCGTGATGGAGAAAGCCACCACAGAGCGGCCAAGCAGGTTGGCGAGGAAGAAGCGGCGCGGGCTGATCGTGCCGAGTCCCGCGACGTAGCACATCAGATCGCTGGGGAAGATGGGCAGGACGAAGGTGAAGAAATAGAAAAGCGCGCCCTGGCTGGTGGAAAACTTGTCCCAGCGCCCGATGACTTTGGGGGAGGCAAGACGATCGATCAGTGACCGTCCATAATTGCGGGCAATTAGGAAAGCACACTGGCTGGCGATGACGGTGCTGATGACGGTGACCGTAACCCCGGCTGCGAATCCATATATGTAGCCGCCGGTCATCATCAGCGCGTGACCGGGGATGACCGCCACGAAGACCTGCGCGAACAGCAGCAGAAAGAGCACGATTGGTCCGAGCACACCGAAGGATTGCACGTAGGCTGTCACCTGCTCCCGGTTGCTGATGATGGCGAGCATCTCGCCGATCGATTCGCGGAACAGCCACAGTACGATCAACGCGGCAAGGAATTTCGCGATCTTTCCAGTCTGCGCAAGGGAGCGGAATTTCACGGAGGGGAGGGAGAGCTGTGCGTTCATGAGACTCCTTCTGAAGGTAGACCAGGCAGTAATTCCTGAATTCGTCGCCACGTGGATGGACTAAAGCCACGGGGCGGCAAGGTTGCAGGTGTGGGAAAGGATGCGTTCGGAGATGGATCGACGTTTGACCAATTCCCTCACCTGCAGAATGCAGGCGGGGATGTCGTTGACGAAGTCGCGGCGCAACTCCCATGCGAGTCCGAGGTCGTTGAATTGCAGGCAGGACTCGAAGTTGATGTGCATCGAATGCGCGTCGAGATTGGCGGAGCCGAGCAGGATGTCACCGTGATCATTCCACGCGACCTTGCTGTGCAAGTACGTCCCGGTGTAGCGGTACACGTTCACTCCAGCCTGGATCAGTCTGTGGACTGGGATGTGGTTGGCGAAATCCACCGCACGGACGCGTGTTTGATGCGAGAACATCAGGTTGACCTGTACCCCTCGGCGAGACCGTTCGCATAACGCTTCTAGGATCTCGGCGTCGGGCAGGAAGTACCAGGTGCGCAGATGCAGGGACTGGTCCGAAGAATGGATCAAGTTCAGCAGCGCGGCGCGGATGTCGGGGTGTTGATTGGGGAGGGTCAGACAGAGACGATCGGTGCCCGCCTGGAGGTCAAAGGGATCGAGCCGCGGCTGGTCGGAGAGACGGGAGAAGCCGCGCAGGAATTCGAATGTGCGGTGGAAGCAATCACCCAGATCCCCGTCCACGCGCATGTTGGTGTCAGCCCAGGCCGTGTAGTAGTCCGCGATGTTGGAGCCGCCAATGAACGCGGTGTGATCATCAATTGCGGTGAATTTGCAATGCATGCGGTTGCGGATGGATACCGAGGGAGCCGAAGGACGGAAGATTTCCACATCCACGCCGGCAGCACGCAATCTGGCGAGAATCTCATGATTGTGCAGGAGACGGCGGGGCTCGTCGAATTGCTGACCGAGTTCATCCACCATCATTTGTACGCACAAGCCCGCGGCAGATTTGGCGCGCAGGATTTCCATGATTTGCTGTGCCCAGAGACCTTCTTCGAAGGCGAGGTAGGTCATCGAGATTTTTGCCTGCGCGTCCGCGAGGCGTTCCACCAGGCTGGCGTAGAAGGTTTCGACTTTTGGGAAGTAAGTGTGACGGTTCATGGCGATCTCCTCTGATGTCCCCACTTTCGCATTTTGCGACCGCCAAAGCCAGAGTTTAAACTGCCAGAATGTGCCGTCCGAACTGCCAAAAGACGCCACTCAGCAGTCTGAGAATTTCAAGCATTCTCGAACGAATTCGATAATCCTTGCGGAATTCTCGAAGGAAACCCGGATTTAATTCGCCCCTGTTTAAAAAGAAAGCCCGACTCACGCCGGGCTGAGATTGGTGGTGTGTGGCGGAATTTACCTTGGATGTTCCATCTCGGTCAGTGCACGGGCCAGCGAGCGGACGGCGGCGCGGCGGGTGCGGTTGAAGGTGCCCTCGGATATGTAAAGTTTGAGCATGATGTCGCGATTGCTGACCCCCTCCAGGTACGCATCGCGCAGGATGAGATAGGGATACCATTCGCGCGGCGGCGGGTCGCGCGGCGGGACCTCCTGGCTCGGCCGCATCTCATCGAGCGCCTCGAGCAGAACAGCCTGCACCGATTTGCCGCGTTCGAGGTGGGTCTTTTTTCCGGCAAGTTGTTTCTTTACCAGTTCCAGACTGGCCAGAGGGGTGTCGGCGAGGTAAGCGAAGTCGTAAAGGTTGCGAAGTGCGCTTTCCACGCACTCAACCGGGATGGACGGAAGTTCCACGCGGCCATGTTCTCGGTGCTCCTCGGCTACTTCCATGAGACGCGAGAGATATTGGCTCTTACGGCGTTCGACGTATAACACGCTGGCGATGTGGTCGGCAGGATGCAGCACCCGGGCCACATCATCATCGGCGTAGCGGAGCCCGTTGACGGGCTGCCCCAGTAAAAGTGCGCCGACCTGTTCCGCTTCGAAATAGAGCGGGACGAGCAGGGCGGCATCGTTAAGCGGCGGCTGGAAACGGCTGCTTTCCACGTGTGTCGCGTCATCGGCGGATAGGCTTTGGGCTGGGATCTCGATGGGTATGCCGTGCCACTTGAATTCCGCGATGGAACTGGCCCGGCCGCCATCGCAGGCAAAGATGAGCCCATACCGGGCGCGCACGGAAACGCACAAGGCGTTCAGAGTTGCGTTGAGGTTTTCCTTGAGCAACTCGCCCTCGCCCGTAAGCCGGGAAAGGCTGCGCAGATTCGACCGAAGGCGGCGTGTTTCATGCGGGTAGAACAGGTGGTCCAGCAGACGCGGCGCCAGCGTCATGCCGGAGTGTGTGAAGATGACGAGGATGGGGATGAGTAGGGTGACGACCCGCGGCACGCCGTAGGACAACACAAGCAGCCACGCGGCCAGCAGATAGAAGAGTGTGATGCCCGTGATCAGCGTCAGATTGTAGGTAAAATCGCGGCGGATGGTGCGTCCCTCCACCAGAGCGCTGTAACGTGCCACACCAAAGCCGATCATACCGACAGAGACTGCGAGTACGAACGACATGGCCACTTCGGGCACGGGGAAGAGGTCCAGCCCGGAGGCGATGAGCGAGAGCGGGCCGGCGAGTCCGGCCACGACCGTGGCAACGGTGAGAAGTTCCAACTGGCGGCGCGCGGTCTCATTCGGTGCAACGCGTGCCGAGCGCGCCAGGTTGACGGCGCTGGTGGCAGTGAGAATGATCAATGCAATGCCGAAGATGGAGTAAAGTGGACCGGATTGCAGACTGTTCAGGTAAAGCGGGTCGCCGCCTTCGACGGCGAAGAGAATCTGCGTAAAGGCCTGCACTTCGATGGCTGCCAAGCCGGTGAGGTATCCCATCGCAATACGCGCCTTGCGCCACAGATTAAGTGAACCAGGGCGCATGAGCAGGGTGGCATGGTGCCAGAAGACAATTGCGGGCGCCACTGACCATCCCTGCAGCCAGGCACTCGCGCCCTGCTCGTAGGTGCCGGAGGCCCAGAACGGAAAAAGAAACCGCAGCCAGGACGGCCGGTATTCCGGGACCGGCGGTGGGTTGAGCGCCAGCAGGACGTTCAGAAAGAGGCCTCCCAGCGACCAAACCGTGAGCGCGGTCAGCCAGGCGGTGGGAGTGCGCGGGTGGCGCGTAATGAGGTAGGTTCCCAGCCAGAAGGAGAAGATGAGCGCAAAGAAGTTGAAGGTGTAGGTGAGGTTTAATAGATTAATGTTTTCCGCCGCGGCCGTGAATCCACTATACAAATATTTTGGCGTCCGGTCAAGAGGGAAATTGATATAAAATCATTCCGGCTATGCACATCCTTATTGTCCACCAGGCATTTGCCTCGCTCGAGGAGCCCGGCGGGACGCGTCATCACGAGTTCGCGCGTCTGCTGGCCGCCCGCGGCCACCGCGTGACGATCATCGCCAGCCCGATCAGTTACCTGACGGGGACTCCGACCCGGCTTGTGCCTTCGGGTCACTCCCCCCACTTCAAAATGAAATGGGGGGAGACGGAGGGGGGCGTGAGGATACTGCGTGCCTCCGCCTATGCTGCGCACCACAAGTCGTTTGTGCATCGCGCACTTGCGTTTATCCTTTTCATGTTCTCATCCCTGTGGCTTGGTTTAAAAGTCAAACAGGTCAACCTAATTTGGGGGACCTCGCCGCCGATCTTCCAGGGCGTGACGGCCTGGATTCTCTCGAGGGTCAAGCACGCGCCGTTATTGTTCGAAGTGCGCGATCTCTGGCCTTTGTTCGCGGCAGCTGCAGGTGTATTAAGAAACCCGCTCTTGATCCGCCTCTCCGAGTGGTTGGAGGGATTCCTGTATCGAGGTGCGGAGCGCGTAATGGTCAACAGCCCGGGATTCGTCGAGCATGTCCGGAGCCGAGGCGCGAGGCAGGTCGAGCTGATTCCCAACGGCGCGGACGCGTCCATGTTCGATCCGGATATGAAGGGGGCGGAGATTCGTCGGGCTCACGGCCTGGAGGGAAAGTACGTTGTCCTGTATGCCGGCGCGCATGGGATGTCCAATGACCTTGGAGTGGTGTTGGAGGCGGCGGGATTGCTAAGAGGGAATCCACAGATCCAGATTGTGCTGGTCGGTGATGGCAAGGAAAAAGCCGCCTTGCAGGACCGCTGCCGGGAAATGGATCTGAAGAACGTCTCCTTCCTGCCGCCCATGCCGAAGACAGAAATGCCGCAGGTGCTCGCGGCCGCGGATGCCTGCCTGGCAATCCTTAAGCCGCTCGAGGAGTACAAACTCACCTACCCAAACAAGGTGTTCGATTACATGGCTGCCGGGCGTCCGGTCGTGCTGGCTATTGACGGGGTGATCCGCAGTGTGGTGGAGGATGCGGGATGCGGGATTTTTGTCCCGCCAGGCGATCCGGCGGTGCTCGCGCAAGCCATGCTGAAACTTGCCCAGGATCCCGTAGGCGCGTGTAGGATGGGATTGAAAGGCAGAAAATACCTCGAGCAGAATTTCAACCGCGAAAAAATGGGCGATCAATTGATAGAATTAATGGAAGGAATGATCCGGCGCGGATGATCGACGGAAAGGATGCGCAGTTCATGGCTGATAAGCAAAATGTGGTGGTGATCGGCTCCTCCGGACATGCGAAGGTGGTCGTGGATGTGATCGAGCAGGAGGGGAGCTATGCGATTGCCGGCCTGATCGATACCTTCAAGCCGGTGGGGGAAATTGTGTATGGATACAAGGTTTTGGGAAGCGAGGAATTTCTCCCGACCCTGATGGCGAACGGTGGAATATATGGAGGCGTGATCGCCATCGGAGATAATTGGGCGCGCGCGATGGTCGCAGAGAAGGTTCGTTCGCTTGCACCGGGATTCATCTTCATCACGGCCATCCATCCCGCGGCAGTTGTGGGGAGGGGCGCCCAGATCGGTGCAGGGACGGTCCTGATGGCCGGGGCGGTCGTCAACAGCGACAGCCGCGTGGGGGAATTCTGCATCTTGAACACCGGCGCCTCGCTCGACCATGACAGCTTCATGGGAGAGTACTCCAGCCTGGCGCCGGGAGCGGTCACCGGAGGGAATGTCACCATCGGCCGCTTCAGCGCCGTCTCGATTGGGGCAAACATCTCCCATGGGATTTCGATCGGTGAACATACCGTATTGGGAGCGGGTGCGCTGGCCTTGGAAAACATCCCGGATCATTGTGTGGCGTACGGCACCCCGGCGAAGGTGATGCGCAAAAGAAGCGCGGGGGATCGGTATTTGTAGGTTGAACAGCATGGTCGATCATCAAACGGAGCGGAATTCCACGTGGTTCGACCGTTGAGGAGATGTCATATGCCCAATGTCAAATTCAATCGTTTTCATCGGTACGCCGAGCTGACCCAGATCCTCAAAGCCTTCGCAAAGGAATATCCCGGCTTGATCCGCCTCGAATCGATCGGGAAGAGTCACGAGGGGCGCGAGGTGTGGCTGGTCACCGCCACCAATTTCAAGTCCGGTGCGGATGCGGAGAAGCCGGCCTTCTGGGTGGATGGCAATATTCACGCCACGGAGGTCACGGCTGCCGCAGCGTCCCTGTTCCTGATTCATGCCCTGGTCACAGGCTACCGCAAGGACCCGACCATCACGCGCGCCCTGGATACGCGCGCCTTCTACATTGTGCCGCGGGTGAATCCCGATGGGGCGGAATGGGCGCTGGCCGACAGACCAAGATTGATCCGCTCGAGCACGCGGGCTTATCCTCATGTGGAGGATCCGCTGGAGGGCTTGATCTGGGGCGAGGATATCGATGGGGATGGGCGCATCCTGCAAATGCGCATCCTGGACCTGAACGGGGCGTGGAAGGTTCATCCCGACGATCCGCGGCTGATGGTGCGCCGCGATCCGATCGAAACCGGCGGGAAGTATTACCGCATCCTTCCTGAAGGCTTGTTGAAAAATTTTGACGGTGCCATGATCCGCGTGCGGGAGCCCAAACAAGGCCTGGATTTGAACCGAAACTTTCCTGCAGGCTGGAGGCCGGAGGGAGACCAGCACGGTGCAGGACCCTATCCCACCAGCGAGCCTGAAGCACGCAATGTGGTGGAATTCATTGCAAAACATCCCAACATCACCGGGGCCGTTTCCCTGCACACCATGAGCGGAGCCCTGCTCCGACCGTACGATGACCGCTCCGATGATGAAATGCCAACCGAAGACTTATGGACCTTTCAAAAAATTGGCGAAAAGGGGACACAGATCACCGGGTATCCGAACGTCTCCGTCTTCCATGATTTCAAATATCACCCGAAACAGGTGATCACCGGCGGGTTTGACACCTGGGCGTATGACCACCTTGGCTTGTTCGCCTGGACGGTCGAATTCTGGAGCCCGATGAAGCAGGCCGGCATCGAGAAGTTCAAATTCATCGATTGGTATCGCGAGCATCCGCTGGAGGACGACCTCAAACTGCTCAAATGGAACGACGAGGTACTCAAAGGCCGAGGGTACGTGAACTGGTATCCGTTCAAGCACCCGCAATTGGGAAAGGTGGAACTGGGCGGATGGGACGGCATGAACATGTGGACCAATCCGCCGCTGGAATTTCTCGAACAGGAGATCCGCCCGCTGCCGGAGTGGATCGTCTGGCAGGCGCTGATTTCCCCCAAGCTGGCACCCTGGGAGATCAGCGCCACAGCCCTGGGGAAGGATACCTTCCGGGTGCGCATTGTGGTGGAAAATACCGGCTGGCTCCCGACCTATGTGACCAAGAAGGCACTTGAACGGAAAGCCACCCGCGGCGTGATCGCGGAAATTTCCCTGCCAAGGGGAGGTGTCTTGGAATCTGGAAAACCTCGGGAAGAATTGGGTGAATTGGAGGGCCGCGCCTACAAACCCGCCTTTACGGATGAAACCGAGGAGGGCACGACGGAGCGGGCCAAGGTGGAATGGGTGGTAAAGGCGAAGAAGGGCTCCAAGGTCAGGGTCGTGGTCAGACACGACCGGGCGGGCGTGGTGCGGGCGGAGGTTATCCTCAAGTAGGCGGGAACATTTCCATTGAGCCGTCGTCTTCTCCATAACATTCACAGCTTTCTTTGGAGGAGAAAATGAAAACCAGAAACCATCTAGTCTTACCGGCTTTGGTTGCAGTCAGCCTGTTGTTATCCGCCTGCGGAGCCGCGATGGCTCCTGCCGCCACGGAGGCTCCGGCCTTTGTGATGGGAGAGCCTGCGTTGGAATCGAGCGCCCCGTCATTCGGCGCGGACATTTTCGCGGAAGCCCCCGCAATGCAGGCGGCGGGAGCGGGGTCGGAGGCTGTTGCCAAGGAAGGGGAATCCGCACCAGCCCTGCCAGCCGGCGCGGTGTTCAACATCGGCGCTTCGCCGGAGGAGGCAGCCTTTGCAGCCTCCCATATGATCATCAAGAACGCGGATGTCAAACTGCTCGTGGAGGATACTGAAATTGCCATCCAGGGCACGACTCAGATCGTGGGCGATGTGGGTGGGTATATCATCAGCTCGCGGGTCTGGTACCAGCCCTGGCAGGACGGCGAAAGTTACAAATATGCCACCATCACCCTGGGTGTACCGGTGGACCAGTTCGAACGCACCCTCAACCGTCTGCGCGGTCTGGCTGAACGGGTGCTCGATGAAACCGCCTCCGGCGAGGACGTCACCGATCAATACGTTGACCTGCAATCCCAATTGACCAACCTGGAAGCCACGCGCGAACGCATCAAGTCCTTTTTGGATGACGCCCGCAGCGTGGATGAAGCCCTGCGCATCAACCAGGAACTGGCCAATGTGGAGGCGCAGATCGAGGAAATACGCGGCCGCATGAATTACCTGAAGGATCGCTCGGCCTTCTCGACCATCACCGTCAACTTCGAGCCGGTCCTGCCCGAAATGGAGCCCACCCCCACGCCGACGCCGAATGCGTGGAATCCGGGCGAGACCTTCGAGGACGCGACCAAAGCGGTTACGCGTGCCTATCAGGGAATCGTGGACTTCCTGATCTGGGTGCTGATCGTCTTCGTGCCGATCTTCGGGCCGCCCGCCCTGCTCATCTTTGGGATCTGGAAGTTTCTCACCCGGGCACCGGGAAAACCGACCAAGAAATCCTGATCTTACAAGGCCGCCGGGCAGTCCACCCGGCGGCCTTGACTTTCTCAAGGGCGGAATTCTATAGGGGGAAATCCATCACTATTCATTTGACCTTGAGCTTAACAAAATTGTCTGTCGTATGCAAACTGTTTCTTAAGTGAGACAGGACCGCTTTGATGTATGATGAAATCATGGAACTGGTCGTCACCTCAATCCTGTCTTTTTCCTTCCTGGCGGTCTTGGTGGTGGATGCCTCGCGCAAGCGGCGAGAATTCCTTCGAAAGCAGGGCGACTCCTGATTCACTTCCTTTCTCCTCCTTTGGTTGATCCACCCGCCATTTCCGGCGGGTGGATCGTTTTAACGACGCTCTTCAAATAAATTCCGATTTTTTGTACGCCCTAGATTTCACCGGGCAGGGTTACCGCGGTAGTTTAGGATGCAACAGACCTCTTGCATGAGTATTTTGGCGGGTTGTAAACCGGCCAAGCCTGTATTTCTGGAGCCGTCAGGCATCTGGTTCAACACAGCCTCCGTCGGGGTGGGATTGACAGTAGTACAATAGGATGAACGGTTTTGAGGTGTGTATGATACGGAAAACGTTCGAAAGCGAGATTCAACAGGTCAAGGACGATGTGCTGCAGCTTGGCAGCATGGTTGAGCACGCCATCCTGGGTTCTGTGGATGCATTGAAGAAGCGCGACATCAAGGCCTCCGAGCAGATCATCGCCGAGGACAGGGATATCAACAGGAAACGATTTGAAATCGAAAACCAGTTGATGATCCTGATCGCCACCCAGCAGCCCATGGCGCATGACCTGCGCCTGCTCGCTTCGACGATGGAGATCATTTCGGAACTGGAGCGCATGGGCGATTACGCCAAGGGCATCGCCAACATCAACATCCGCATGGGGGAGGAGCCCCTGCTCAAACCGCTGATCGACATCCCGCGCATGGCGCAGATCGGCACCGACATGCTGCACCGGTCGCTGACCGCCTTTATCAACGAAGACGTCGAGAACGCCAAATCCATCCCGGTGCAGGACGACGAGGTCGACGCCTTGTATAACCAGATCTACCGCGAGTTGATGACCTTTATTTTGCAGGATCCCAAGACCATCGAACGAGCGAACTGGCTGTTGTGGGTGGCGCACAACCTGGAACGCGTCGCCGACCGTGTGACCAACATTTGCGAGCGGACGATCTTCATCGCCACCGGGGAATTAAGCGAGATCAAAGCCACCGATGATGAATTCTGGAAAAAGAAAAAAACCTCGTGAATGAGAAAAGGATTGCCGGGAATGGCAATCCTTTTTGTTCCTATCCCATCCTGCCCGTAATGTACGCCTCGGTCAGTTCCCCCTTCGGGCGGGTGAACAGGTCGTTCGTGGGAGAAAACTCGACCAGCTCGCCCAGCCAGAACAGGCCGGTGAAATCGGAGACGCGCGCCGCCTGCTGCATGTTGTGCGTCACGATCACGATCGTGTAGTCTTTCTTCAGATCCGCGATCAATTCCTCCACATGCAGGGTCGCGATCGGGTCCAGCGCGGAGGTGGATTCGTCCATCAGGATCACTTCGGGCTGCACAGCCACCACGCGCGCGATGCATAACCGTTGCTGTTGACCGAGTGATAATCCGAGTGCATCGGATTTCAGGTCATCCTTCACCTCGTCCCACAAGACCGCGGCCTGCAGACTTTTTTCCACCACCTCGTCCAGCTTGACGTCCATGCCCAACACGCGCGGGCCGAAGGCGACGTTATCGAAAATGGATTGCGGAAAGGGATTGGGCTTCTGGAACACCATGCCCACGCGCTGGCGCAGGGTCACGACGTCCATCGAGGGGCCGTAGATATCCTCGCCCTTGAGCAGGATCCTTCCCTCCACGCGCGTGCCGGGGATGGTGTCGTTCATGCGGTTCAAGCAGCGCAGGAAGGTGGATTTACCGCAGCCCGAGGGGCCGATGAGTGCCGTCACCTGCCGTGATTTGATTTCAAGGTCGATACCGGCCAATGCGCGTGTCGCGCCATAATAGAAATCAAGGTCCTGCACCGAAAAAACGGTTTGACCGCTCAGCATGCGATGATTGTATCAAAGAAGGCGGAAAAGAAAGATGAAACTTACTTGCTTATCTGTTTCCTTGAAAACTTCTTTCGGCTATAATCCCGGTTGATGAAACGTGTCATCGTCGTCATCCTGTTATTCTCCTTTTTGTCCACTTCCTGCGGTCCCGCTGATTCAACGCAGGCCGATTCCTCCGCGCAGTACATCGAGAACAAGGGCTCGGACACGATCGTCAACCTGGCGCTGGCGTGGGCGGAGCGATATCAAAGTGAGCATGCAGATATTCGCATCTCGGTCACAGGCGGGGGATCAGGGACCGGCATTGCGGCCT
This sequence comes from Chloroflexota bacterium, assembly GCA_016866195.1. Taxonomy (GTDB): domain Bacteria; phylum Chloroflexota; class Anaerolineae; order Anaerolineales; family Villigracilaceae; genus VGNF01. The sequence goes on from VGNF01000008.1 coordinate 21,719, forward strand.
TGATCAACGGCACTGTCGATATCGCCAACGCCTCGCGCAGCATCAAGGAGGAGGAAATCGCCGAGGCTCGGACCAAGGGCGTGAATCCTGTGGAACACATCATCGCCCGCGATGCGATCGCGGTCATCGTCAACCCGGACAATCCGGTAAATGAATTGACCCTCCAGCAGATCTCGGATGTCTATAGTGGAAAGATCACCAATTGGATCGAGCTCGGTGGGGAGGACCGGCCGATCGTGAGGCTTTCACGCGAAACCAATTCCGGCACGCATGTGTACTTCCTGGAAACGGTGCTTCGTCTCGGCAGCAAGGAGGATAAAACCCTGTTCTCGATGGATACGCTTTTGCTCCCCTCCTCCGAGGGAATCATCGCCGAAGTGCGGCAGAACCCGAATGCCATCGGCTACGACGGCCTGGGATACGTGCCGCAGGATTTGAAGATGATCGCCATTGCAGCAGAAGCGGGAGGCGCTTATTTGCTGCCCTCCATCCGCAGCGTGAACAATACGACCTATCCCATTGCACGAGATCTCTACATGTACACGGACGGCGAACCTGTGGGAGCCGTTAAAGATTATCTCGACTGGATTCTCGAGAGCGAAGCCCAGCAGATCGTCGCCGAACTGGGTTTTGTCCCGGTAGAATGAGGCGGAATGGATAAGTCCCTGACATGGCGGGAGTTTGTCATTACCCGGTTGATCCAGGCCTGCTGCTATTCTGCCATCCTCTTTGTCCTGCTGATCTTCTTCTTTCTGCTGCGCGAGGGGCTGCCCGCGCTCGCCGAAGTCGAACTCGAGTCGTTGTCGAATATCCGATGGTACCCGATCGAAGAATATTTCGGAATCCTGCCGCTCATCAGCGGGTCGCTGATCATCACCCTCGGCGCGGCGCTGATCGCCGTCCCGTTCGGGATCGGCACCGCCGTTTACATCTCCGAGATCGCGCCGCGCTGGATGCGGGAGATTCTCAAGCCGCTGGTCGAATTGCTCGGCGGGCTGCCCTCGGTGGTCCTGGGCTTCCTCGGGATTCTAATCGTTTCGCCCTACCTGCGCACACTGCTGGACCTGCCGACCGGCCTGACCGCCTTTACCGGGTCCCTGCTCCTCGGCGGAATCGCGGTACCCACGGTCGTGTCCGTGGCGGAGGATGCACTGGACGCCGTCCCGCGCGCCTATCGCGAAGGCGCATGGGCGCTGGGTGCCACCCGCTGGCAGACTATCTGGCGCGTGACCCTGCCCGCGGCGCGTTCCGGAGTGCTGACCGCGGTGATGCTTGGCGTCGGCCGTGCCATCGGCGAGACGATGACTGTGATGATGGTCACGGGTAATGCGCCGGTTTTAGCCGTAAGGCTGGCCAGCCTGTTCTCGCCGGTCCGCACCATGACGGCCACCATCGCCGCCGAAATGGGTGAAGTGGCCAACGGCAGCGTCCATTACCATGTGCTGTTCTTCATCGGCATGGTGTTGTTCCTGATCTCGCTGGGGGTGAACATCGCCGCGTCGTCGGTTGTATTCCGTGCCAAAAAGCGCGCCGAGAGGATCCTCTCCTGATATGAACCGCTTCTTCGCGCACAATCGTCATGCCGTGCAGCGGCTGGGTTATTCCCTCGTCACCTTGATGGCTGTGCTGACCGTGATTCCCATCGTGAGCACGATCCTGTTCATTCTCTATAAGGGTGGTCCCGCGATCTCCTGGGAGTTCCTCTCCGGTTTTCCCCATGACGGGATGCGCGCCGGCGGCATTCTGCCGGCCATCATCGGCACGGTCTACCTCACGATCGGGACCGCAGTCTTCTCCGTTCCGCTGGGGATCGCCGCCGCGATCTACCTTGCGGAATATGCGAAGGATACCTTCTTGACCCGACTGATTCGAATCGCCATCATCAATCTGGCGGGCATTCCCTCGGTCGTGTATGGATTGTTCGGGCTGGGCGTGTTCGTGCTGTTCCTGCGGTTTGGCACGTCCATTCTCGCCGCCTCGTTGACGTTATCGATCATGACCCTGCCGGTCATCATCAGCACCGCCGAGGAGGCCCTGCGCGCAGTCCCGCAGGCCTTCCGCACAGTGAGCATCTCCCTCGGCGGGACCCGCTGGCAGACCATTCGGCGCATTGTCTTAAAGGAAGCGCTGCCGGGCATACTCACTGGGGTGATCCTCGGCTTGGAACGCGCCGCAGGCGAAACTGCGCCGATCCTGTTCACCGGTGCGGCATTCTTCCTTCCGCGTTTGCCGGTCAGCCCATTCGACGCGACCATGGCTTTGCCCTACCATTTGTTTGTGATCTCCACCCAGGTACCTGAAATGCCGGTGCAGATCCAGTATGGAACGGCGCTGGTGCTGCTCGTCTTCGTGTTGAGTATGAATCTGATCGCGACCGTGATCCGTTCGCGGGCGAGGGCGAGACGGCAATGGTAGATCCAGGCGACAGGCAATGGGCGATGGACCGTGGACAGTGGACGATGGACCGTAGAGGCTCAGATGCCATATAAGTTTGAAAAGCTGGAGGTATGCACGTTGCCAGGAAATTACAGGCTTTCCGCACCTCATTGTCAGCACCGAAATGCAAAGTTCCCGAAGAATCGCCCGATTTTGAAGTTGGGGAAATCATCTAGGGGTTGACCACGTCCATCGTCGACGGTCCATGGACTTTCATTTATGGCGGCCAATAAAGTAGTCATTCAAGATCTTACTTTACAATACTCCGACGGCACCGAGTCGTTGCGCGGGGTGAGCATGGAGATTCGCCGCAACGCGGTGACCGTGCTGTTCGGGCCGGCCGGCGGAGGAAAATCCACGCTGCTGCGCTGTCTCAACCGCTTGAACGATCTGACCGAGATCAAAGCCAGTTCGGGGAAAGTCCTGATCGATGGTGAAAATGTCCTCGATCCGAAGACCGATGTGATCGTGCTGCGCCGCAAGGTCGGGATGGTCTTCGCCCGGCCCGTCGTGCTCCCGTTGAGCATCCGCGAAAATATCGTGTACGGGCTGGAGCTGGCGGGGGAAAAACGAAAATCTCAATTGGATCAGGCGATGGAACGCAGTTTGAAGCTGGCTGCCATTTGGGATGAGGTGAAGGACCGGCTGGATGACCCGGCGGCGGCGCTCTCCGGCGGACAGCAGCAGCGCGTGTGCCTGGCGCGCGTGCTCGCCCTGCAGCCCGAGATCATCCTGCTCGATGAACCGACCTCCGGCCTGGATCCGATCTCGACGGGAAAAGTGGAGGCGGCCTTGCAGGAGTTGAAGAAGGAATATACGATCGTTCTGGTTCCGCATTCCGTGCAGCAGGCTGCTCGCACGGCCGATTACGCGGCGTTCTTTTTGCAGGGGGAATTGATCGAGTACGGGGAGGGAAAGACGATGTTCACAACGCCGAAACAACAGCGGACGGAGGATTACATCATGGGCAGGTTCGGATAAAATGTCATTGCGAGCGCCCTTTGCGAAGCAATCTCCTCTATTGTGTAAGGGATTGCTTCGTCGAGCGAAGGCTCTCCTCGCAATGACATTCTCTCACCACACGCGTTCCAGGTTCTCGTTCTCGCCGACCTTTCGCCCCACCTTGGCCATGTCCATCCAGGTGCCGTGCACCTTCACGCGCACCACGTCCGCGGTGAAATCCGTCACGGTCGCGCCGTTGTTGTTGAACAAATACGAACCCACCGCGTAGATATCCGCCGGCACCTCGAGCTTTTCGAATTTGCGGATCTTCTCCGGGTTGAAACCGCCCGAGACGACGATCTTCACATTGCGACAGAAGGCGGCTGCCCGCTCCTGCCAGGCCTCGGGCAGGTTCCATGTTTCCCATGCCCGATCCAAAGCCTGACGGACGTTGAACACCAGCCGCGGCGTCACACCGAGATCCAGGGATGGATCGCCCAGCGGCTGAACCGATACATCCCGCAGGCTGCCGCTGGTATCCAGGCGCACACCGTACAATTTGTATTTTTCCGCCTCATCCTTGTTGCCGGCATCCACCAATTGACGATATTTTGCGAACATCGCCTCCAGCACCAGCAGGGTGTCGCGGATCGAATCGTTGTTGAAGTCCACCAATGCAATGCGCGGGATGCGTGCCGGCAGAATGCGGGCGAACTCCATCATCGCCTCCGCGGTGTCGCCTAGGAAGGAGGCGATGGCGGCGTGCGCCACCGTCCCGCCGCCGGCGCCGCCCCACCAGTCCCCCTGCGCGTCGGTCGAGACGAATGGACCCAGGTCCTGGGCATGATCCAGGTTGAACCTCTGGATGGCAATGTTGTAGGCGTAGCCATCCGCGGCCTGCACTTCATGCAGGTCGAAGCGGGCGGGGAAGAACAGCACCGGTTTGCCGCCCGCGGCTACGAAAGTCTCATAGACATTGGTGGCGACCCGGCTCGAGCGGGTGAGGATTCCCAGGGTCGGCGTTTCGAGCAGGGCGAAGTCACGATAGCGCCCGCGCACCTTGATCACCGGCTGGATGTTCATGGGGTCGCCGTCGTAGTGCACGGTGGAGCCGTCGTGCACTGCCCACACTTCAAGCTCATTGGAGGTGTCCACGAATTGTTCATTCTTGAAGTAACCGGTGCATTGACGCAGCATGGCCAGGGACTTGTCCACGCCCACCACGATGGTCGTCCCGAGCCTGCGCGTGAACCATTGCATCTCCACTTCGATATCGCCAACGGCGATATCTTCCGGGGATTCGCCCGCGGGCAGGTTGTGGAAACGACCTGCGTATTGGTAATTTTCAATCGAGAGCGAGCTCAGCAGGCGGTTGATGTTCTCGAAGTATTTGTCCGAATACCAGCCGCGCCGCATGCGATCGATATCCAGCTTGAAGGTTTCGTTGGTCAGCCGTTTGTGATCGAAGATGCTCATGGAAAATCAAAGATTCACTGAATGCGTGGATTTTACGATCTTCATACCGGCTTTCTCGAAACCGGCAAAGGCCGCCTCCGCGGCGTCGGTGTGATCCACCACGCCGGGGACGACCACGGGGGAGGTGCAGTCTTCCAGCAGGTACACCTTTTTGGCAAGGGCGGGATCGGCGGATCGGATGTCCTCGAGCAGGTCCGAGATGGTCCAGGCGACGCAATGGCTTTTCGCCTGTCCGGCGATGTACAGCCGGTCCAGTTCCTTTAATTGCTCGATGAATTTGGGATTACGGGATCCCAAGGTCTCTCCCATCGGGCCGATCAGCACTTCGGGGCCGATGGCAGAGTAGTTTTCTGTGAAGGGCTTGTCCCCCTTGACCTCGAATTCCGGTTGTGCCAGGCGCGCAATGGAGTGGAAGAATACGGCTTCCTCCACGGCGGGGACGAGCGCATGACCGACCCCGCCAAGCATGGCGTGGTACGGCCAGATGGTGAGCGCGTATTTACCGCGTTTCTCCAGGCTCTCGGAGTAATGGATCATCATCTGCTGGCCGTATTGCGGCGCGACCTCGTAACTTGCAGCGAGCGCCGGATTGAAGACCCACTTCCCTTCGCGCAAATCCTGGGCGTGGATGTCGGTGTAGGGGGCGGGGTGATCACCCTTCTGATCCACGAAGAATATTGGATGGAAGATTTGCTGGGCGATATGCGTATCCATCGTGGCCGTGATGTGAGTGATCGCGCCGAGATTGCGGTAGATGAACTCGCACAAGCGGATATTGTCCTCCACCGCGCCGTTCCCGCTGCGCCCGCCGACGAACAGTTCAAAGCCCGGCAGGCAGAACGTATTTTGCACGTCGATCAGCAGCAGTCCGATGCGGCCCTTCGAAGCCGCGGCGGGTTTCAGGTCGTGTTGGATCGCCCACTCCTTTGCCTGTTCGGCGCGGGAGGCGTAGTTTACCCTCCAGACTTCGCCGACGCGCCCCGGGTCGAAAAAATCAGGGATTGGAAGTTGACCCATGTGGACTCCTTTGCACTTCCCTAGTGCCCAAACAACATGAAGATGTAGGGCAAAAGCAGCTGAATTTCACCGCTTTTGCCCACCAATACAAGGTTGTTTGGGTACTAGTATAACGAAAAACAGGCTCCGAGTCCCGCGCCGGACCGGAGCCTGTTTCTGTCTCTGGCAGAGAATCACCTTGAAGGTGACAGTCACCTGAATTAAGTCTGCGGCTGCGCGGCCTGAACCTTCGACTTGATCGTTCCGCGTTGAAAGAGGATCAGCACCACGATCAGGTATCCGAAGTAACCGATCATCTCCGTCAGGGACGGGTTGCCGTTGTAGCCGAAAAGCGTCTTGAGCAATTCTCCGAAGACGGAAGTCTCGTCGATGACCGCGTTGACATCCCAGATGTGCTCGACGAGCGGGGGAATCCAGCCGACTTCATTGAACTCGTGGATGCCGTGCGCCACCAGGCCGGCCGCAAACAGGATCAGGATGAAGCCGGTCACCTGGAAGAAGCGCCTCAGGTCGAGGCGGACGGTGGAGGCGAACAGCGACCAGCCCAGCAGGATGGAGGTGCCCAATCCAAGCACGACGCCCGTAAGGGTTTGGATCGTATTTGCGCTGACATCCTCGTAGCCCCCGGCAAAAAAGGCGGCAGTGATGAAGAAGGCCAGCTCCACGCCTTCGCGCACGACGGCGATGAAGGCCAGCCAAAACAGAGAAGCCTTTCCAGAACCGGCCGCGGCCTTGTTCACCCCGGCCTCCAGCTCGGCCTTGAGGGTGCGCGCCTGGCGGCTCATCCAGAAGATCATCCAGGTCAGCAGGCCGGCTGCGATCAGCATGGTGATCCCTTCGTAGACTTCCTCGGCGGTTCCCTCCAGGCGCAAACCCAGCATAGTCAGGAAGAGGGCGGTCAGGATGCTGAGGAAAACCGCGAGGAATGTGCCGAACCAGACGGTGGGGGCCAGGTCTGCGCGGCGGATCTTCTGCAGCGCGCCGAGCACGATGCCGATGATCAGGGCGGCTTCAAGCCCTTCGCGCAGGGAGAGTAGATAGGTGGGGAGCATGGGAACCTCCTGGTCCTGATGGAAAAGCAGCCTATTTTAGGCTGCTTTATCAAAATCATTTTAGCATTGGGTATGAATGATTGCCAAGATTTGTGTCACATAATTGATAAATATTCGTCATCACATATATGGGACGGATCGTACCTATTCTTCGCCACCCGAGGGAGCTACCTCCCTGCCATTAGAGCGTTGTGCGCATTCTACGACTCATAGGTGCCTGCAAGTAAGCCCGCTAACACAAGTTGATATCCGAACTGCCGCGCCTGATGGTGGTTTGCTATTTAGGGAGATGAACCCTCGAAAACGGGAGACCCGGTCGACAGGGGGCTGAATCCCGGTTACTCCGAATACTGGCGATATTCGGGCGGTCCGAGCCCATACCTGAACCTATACCCGGATTGCAATGATGGTACAATGGAAAAACCTTAAAAATCGGGCTGTTTTTCTCATCTTTGAGCCTGTTTTGGAGCCTGGGGGGGTGT